>JASHUI010000601.1:0-7902 GCA_030040095.1 Streptosporangiaceae bacterium
CGGGTTTCCCGCCGCCGCGGCCTGCCGGACGGCATCGGACAATGCCTCCTGGCTCTTACGTGTCAGCTTGTCATCAGCCATTGTTCGTCGTCTCTCGCAAGGTCGCCGCCCGGCCCAGCGTCGCGGCTCCCGGCTCGGCCAGGCCCGGCTGGGCCGGGCCGGCGGGCTGTGGGTTCACCGGCGTGTCCGAGCGGCGCACCGGGACCAGCGCGGCGCCATCGTTCCGGCTCCGCAGCAGCGCGGCCAGCCTGGCCGCGACCGCGCGGGTGGACTCGAGCTCAGCCCGGAGCTGAGCGACTTCCGCGTGCAGTTCGCCGAGCAGCGCGCGGCTGCGCTCCTGCTCGTTTTCGAGCTCCAGGATCCGCTTGATCCCGGAGAGGTTGACGCCCTCCTCCTGCGACAGGCGCTGCACCTCGCGCAGGACCAGGATGTCGCGCAGCGAATAGCGCCGCCCGCGGCCGGTCGCCCGGCCCGGGGATACCAGGCCGAGCCGGTCGTAGGTGCGCAGCGTCTGCGGGTGCAGCCCGGACATCTGGGCCGCCACGGAGATGACGTAGACCGGCGAGTCGTCGGTCAGCTCGAACTGGATCACGTCATCTCCTCTCGTCTGCTCGTTCCGTCGCAGGGCCGCGCCGGTCGGCGGTCGACATGTCGCCTCATCCGGCCTTTGCCTGGCGCATCAGTTCGGCCCGCGGATCATCGCCGCCGGTCAGCTTGCGGAACGTCTCGAGCGCCTCGCGCGCCTCGGAGTCGAGGTTCTTGGGCACCTGCACGTTCACGGTGACCAGGAGGTCGCCCATGGTGGAGTCCTGGCGCCTGACGCCCTTGCCCGGGATCCGGAACGTCCGGCCGTTCGGCGTGCCGGGCGGGATGCGGAAGTTCACCGGCATCCCGCGGTGCGTCGGCACCTTGATCTCGGCGCCGAGCGTCAGTTCGGCGAACGTGGCCGGAACCGTGACGGTCAGGTTGTGGCCCGACCGTCCGAACACCGGGTGCGGCGCGACGTGCACGCGCACGTACAGGTCCCCGGCCGGGCCGCCACGCTCGCCCGGAGCGCCCTTGCCCTTGAGCTTGATCCGCTGGCCGTCGGCGACCCCGGCCGGGATCCGGGCCTGGATGGTCCGGGTGCTCATCGCCCGTCCGCTGCCCGAGCAGGTCGGGCACGGGTCGTCGACCACCAGTCCGCGACCACGGCACGTCTTGCAGGGCTCGGAGAAGGCGAAGTTGCCCAGGTTCCGGCTGGCCTGCCCGGTTCCCTCGCAGCTGGGACACACCCGCGGGACCGTGCCGGCCTTGGCGCCGGTGCCCTTGCAGGTCTGGCACGGCCCTTCGCCGGCCAGGTGCAAGGACACCGTGGCGCCGTCGATCGCGTCGCTGAAGCTCAGCGACGCCTCGGTCTCGACGTCCGCGCCGCGCCTCGGCCTCGTCTGGGTGGAACGGCCGCCGAACATGCCGCCGAGCAGGTCGCCGAGCCGCCCGCCGGCGCCGCCGGCCTGGCCGGCGGCGGTGCCGAACAGGTCGCCGAGATCGAAGTTGTAGCCGCCGGCCGACCCGGGCATTCTCACGCCGCCGCTGCCGAACAGCGAGCGCGCGTCGTCGTACTCCTTGCGCCGCTTCTCGTCGGACAGCACGTTGTACGCCTCGGAGATCTCCTTGAAGCGCTCCTCGGCCTTCGCGTCGCCCTTGTTGGCGTCGGGGTGGTACCTGCGGGCCAGCTTGCGGTATGACTTCTTGATCTCGTCGGCACTCGCGCCCTTGGCAACGCCTAGGACCTTGTAATAGTCCTTCTCGAGGAAGTCCTTGGTGCTCAACGGGCCTCTCCTCGTCGGGTCCTAGTCGTTGTCCTGGAAATCGTGTGTGCCGTCCGCGCCGCCGTCGGCCTCGTCCGGCTCGCCGGGTTCGGCCACCGCGACCCGCGCCGGGCGCAGGATCCGGTCGCCGACCTTGTAGCCGGGCTGCAGGATCCGGACACACGTCGTCTGGGCCACGTCCGCCGAGTAGGAGTGCATCAGCGCCTCGTGCAGGTTCGGGTCGAACGGCTCGCCGTCCTCCCCGTAGCTGGTGAGCCCGAGCTTGCCGACGGCCGACTCCAGCGACTCGGCGACCGACTTGAAACCGCCGGACAGCTCTCCGTGCTCGCGGGCGCGGCCGATGTCGTCGAGAACCGGCAGCAGTTCGGTGAGCACGTTGGCTAGTGCCTGCTCCCTGACCGCGATCCGGTCCCGCTCGACCCGCTTGCGGTAGTTGGCGTATTCGGCCTGCAGCCGCTGAAGGTCGGCGGTCCGCTCGGCGAGCTTGGCTGACGCCAGCTTCGCCTCGGCGGCCTGCGCCTCCGAAGCGGGCGCGCTGTCCTGTGCCCCCGGAGCCTCCTGCCCCGCGGAATCCGACGAATCGGCTCCGGGGACGCCCCCGGGCTTGGACACCGCGTGCCTGCCTGGCCTGTTCTGGCCGGGCCCGCGCTGCGGCGGGCCAGCCTGGCCCGGGCGATCCTGCCGCTCGACGTCCCGTACCTGGCCGGTGGCCGGGTCGATGCGCCTGCGGTCGCGGATGACCGGGCCCTGGCTGTCCTGTTCCTCAGACCTCATCAGGCGGCGCCACCCTCTTGGGCCGACCTGTCGTCGTCGACGATCTCAGCCTCGACCACTTCGTCGTCGGATGACTCGGGACCGGCCTGAGCGCCATCGTCCTGGCCGCCCGCCGCGCTCGCCTGCGACTGTGCGTAGATGGCCGTGCCCATCTTCTGGCTGACCTGGGCGGCGTGCTCGCTGGCCTGCCGGATGGCCTCGGTGTCGGAGCCCTCCAGGGCCCGCTTCAGGTCGGCGATCGCGGACTCGACCTCGGACTTGACGTCGTCCGGGACCTTGTCGGAGTTCTCGGCGAGGAACTTCTCCGTGGTGTAGGCCAGGCTCTCGGCCCGGTTGCGCACCTCGGCCTCCTCGCGCCGCTTGCGGTCCTCCTCGGCGTACTTCTCCGCGTCCGCCATCATCCGCTCGATGTCGTCCTTGGCCAGGGCGGAGCCGCCCGTGATCTGCACGGACTGCTGCTTGCCGGTGCCGAGGTCCTTGGCGGAGACGTTGACGATGCCGTTGGCGTCGATGTCGAAGGTGACCTCGATCTGCGGGATGCCGCGCGGCGCCGGCGCCAGGCCGGCCAGCTCGAACATGCCGAGCTTCTTGTTGTACTGAGCGATCTCGCGCTCGCCCTGGAACACCTGGATCTGCACCGACGGCTGGTTGTCGTCGGCCGTGGTGAAGATCTCGGAGCGCTTGGTCGGGATCGTGGTGTTGCGCTCGATCAGCTTGGTGAAGATGCCGCCCTTGGTCTCGATGCCCAGCGACAGCGGGGTCACGTCGAGCAGCAGGACGTCCTTGACCTCGCCCTTGAGCACGCCGGCCTGCAGGCAGGCGCCGACCGCCACGACCTCGTCCGGGTTGACGCCCTTGTTCGGCTCCTTGCCGCCGGTCAGCTCCTTGACCAGGTCGACGACCGCGGGCATCCGGGTGGAACCACCGACCAGCACCACGTGCTGGATGTTGTCGAGCTTCACCCCGGCGTCCTTGATCACCTGCTGGAACGGCGCCTTGCAGCGGTCGAGCAGGTCGGAGGTCATCTTCTGGAACTCGGCCCGGGACAGCTTGGTGTCCAGGTGCAGCGGGCCCTGCTCCGAGTGGGTGATGTAGGGCAGGTTGATCTGCGACTCGGTCGAGCTGGACAGCTCGATCTTCGTCTTCTCAGCGGTCTCACGCAGCCGCTGCAGCGCCATCTTGTCCTTGGACAGGTCGACGCCGTAGCTGTTCTTGAAGTCCTTGACCAGCCAGTCCACGATCCGCTGGTCCCAGTCGTCGCCGCCCAGGTGGTTGTCACCGCTGGTCGCCTTGACCTCGACGACGCCCTCGCCGACCTCGAGCAGCGAGACGTCGAACGTGCCGCCACCCAGGTCGAAGACCAGGATCGTGGCCTCGTTGTCCTTGTCCAGGTGGTAAGCCAGGGCCGCGGACGTCGGCTCGTTGATGATCCGGAGCACGTTCATCCCGGCGATCTGGCCGGCCTCCTTGGTGGCCTGCCGCTGCGCGTCGCTGAAGTACGCCGGAACGGTGATCACCGCGTCGGTGATCGTCTCGCCCAGGTACGCCTCGGCGTCCCTCTTCAGCTTCTGCAGGATGAAGGCGCTGATCTGCTGGGCCGTGAACTTCTTCCCGTCGATGGAGACGGACCAGTCGGTGCCCATCTGGCGCTTGACCGAGCGGATCGTCCGGTCAACGTTCGTCACCGCCTGCCGCTTGGCGACCTCGCCAACCAGCACTTCCCCGTTCTTGGCGAAGGCGACCACGGACGGCGTGGTCCGCGAGCCCTCCGCATTGGCGATGACCGTGGGCTCCCCGCCCTCGAGAACGGCGACGACGGAGTTGGTCGTGCCCAGGTCGATGCCTACCGCTCGTGCCATGAGTTCAGTCCTTGTGTTCGTGTGCCTAAGTTGAGCCTTGCCGACGCAAGTTTGCCACGCTGCCGTCGGCCAGGCAACTGACTTGAGTCTGTCTTGCTCAACTTTACGGAGGCGCCGCGCATTCCCCGGCCGCAGAAGTTTCTGAAAGCCGGCTCACACCCCGCGCCGCCGCCGCCCCGCCGCGGCGTGATCAACTTAGCTGGGAGGATTCTCAGTCGTATTCACTGAGAATCCTCCCCGTTAACTGAGTCCGCCCGGGTTGGCGGCGGGTTCGCGTCCGCGGACCCTGGGTCACCGCCGCCGTTCCTGCCTACCATGTAGACGGCCTCCGCTGCGGCGGGCCAGGCAAAAGATCGCATTACCGAACGCACCGGCGCGCGTCCATCGGGATCGGACGGCGTGACCGGTCAGGCGAAGGGACTCGCAGGCATCGGTGGGCACGCGCCGCGACGGGGAGCTACTGGGCACCGGCGAGCCTCCGGGGACCGCCGGCAGGCTGACGCAAGGCGTCGGCGGGATGCCGGGGGCCGCTGACGTGCTGCCGGAGGGCGCCGACGCGTCGCCCGGGCCCCCCGACGTGCTGCCCGGCACCGCCGGCGAAACCGGGACGTCCGCGGCGCCGCCGCGGGTCGGCAGGTCTCGCGAAGACCGGGTGCCGTGGCTGATCGCGCTGGCCGTCTTCGCCGCCTACCTGCCGATCTCGGTGTTCCGCTACCTGCGGCTGGACCCGACGTCCTGGGATCTCGGCATCTTCACCGAGTACGTCAAGCAGTACGCCGATCTGCACGCGCCGATCGTGGACATCAGGGGCGCGGGCTTCAACCTGCTCGGGGATCACTTCCACCCGATCGTCGCGCTGATCGCCCCGTTCTTCCGGGTGTTCCCGACCCCAGTCACCCTGCTGGTGGCGCAGGCCCTGCTGGCCGCGGTGTCCGTGGTCCCGGTCAGCCGGGCGGCCGCCGACAAGCTGGGCACCGGTGCCGGACGTGCGATAGGCGCCGCGTACGGGTTCTCGTGGGGCCTGCAGCAGATGATCAACTACGACTTCCACGAGATCGCCTTCGCGGTCCCGCTGCTGGCCTGCTCGCTGTCCGCGCTGGTCCGCGGCCGGACCCGGGCCGCCGTGTGGTGGGCGCTGCCGCTGGTCTTCGTCAAGGAGGATCAGGGCTTCACGCTCGCGGCCATCGGGCTGGTCATGGTGCTGTTCTACAAGCGGCCCCGCGCCGGGGCGCTGCTGGCGGTCTGGGGCCTGGCCTGGTCGTTCCTGGCCATCACCGTGATCATCCCGCACTTCAGCCCCACCCACGACTACCTGTACTGGAGCGACGGCGGCGTGGCCAGCCCGGTTGGCGGCCATCTGTCGGCGGGCGCGTTGCTCAGCCAGCTGGCCACGGGGTCCTCGATCAAGCTGCCCACCCTGGCGCTGATCCTGCTGCCCACCGCGTTCCTCGCGCTCCGGTCGCCGCTGGCCCTGGCCGCGGTGCCCAGCCTGGCCCTGCGCTTCATCGGAACCAACGTCTACTACTGGGGCACCGACTGGCACTACAACGCGACCGTGATGCCGATCGTGTTCATCGCCGCCATCGACGGCATGGCCAGGATCCGCGCCGCGCGGGCCGAGGGCCGGCCGCTCCGCCTGACCGGCCCGCTGGAACGCCACGGGGCCGCGCTGATGCTGGGCATCGCCGCGGCGCTGGCCTTCCAGTTCCCGCTGAGCCAGCTCTGGACCCCGCAGACCTACGCCATCGACCAGCACGTGGCCGCCGCGCGGGCGGCGATGGCCCTGGTGCCGAACGGGGCCACGGTCGCCACCGACCTCGACCTGCTGGCCCCGCTCGCGGCCAGGACCGACACGTTCTGGCTCGGCAACTTCGGCACCAACCCGGCCACCGAGTACGTCGTCTTCGACACCGAGAGCACGGACTGGCAGCCGCCCCCGGCCAACGTGCTCACCTTTGTCGAGAGCCTGACTCACGGCGCGCGGTACCGGCAGATCTACGTGAACGACGGCGTCTACGTGTTCATCCGGGCCGGCCGGTAGCGGGCCGGGAGGAGCCGGAGTTGGCGCGCGCCATGACCACGACCGCGTCGTCTCCGGCCGCCCCCGCCCGGGCCCGGGCGCCGCGGCGCGGCGGCCGGGCCGCCTGCGCGATCCTGGCCTGCTACCTGGTCGCCGCCGTGGCCGTCACCTGGCATCTATGGGCCGATCCGGCCTCGCACACGGTCGCGGGCAACCCGAACGACGCCGACCTGTTCGCCTGGTTCCTGCGCTACGAAGCCGCCGCGGTCTCCCGTGGCAGGCTGCCCGCCCTGGTCACGGGGGCCATGAACGCGCCGCAGGGCATCAACCTCATGTGGAACACCTCGATCCTGCTGCCCGGCGTCCTGCTCGCCCCGGTGACGTTGCTGCTCGGCCCGCAGACCGCCCTGACGGTGCTGTTGACGGTCGGCTTCGCGGGCTCGGCGGCCAGCCTGTTCTTTGTGCTGCGCCGCTGGGAGGTCGCGTCCGGGCCCGCGGCCCTGGCCGGGGCGATCTACGGGTTCTCCCCGGCCCTGCTGCAGGCCGCCATCGGCCATTACAACCTGCAGTTCGCCGTGCTTCCGCCGCTGATCGTCGACGCGGGCCTGCGGCTGTGCCTCGGCGCTCCCCGCCCGCCCGCCTCCAGGCGATTGCCCTTTGGCTCGCCGGCGTGGTCGCCGGTGCGGGCCGGCGCCTGGCTCGGCCTGCTCGTCACCGCTCAGTTCTTTACCGGCGAGGAACTGCTGCTGCTCACCGGCTTGGCCGGGCTGCTGATCGTGGTGGTGCTGGCGCTCGGCCGGCCGCGGGCGGTGCCCGCCCGGCTGGCGGCTATCGCGGCCGGGCTGGGGGTGGCGGCCGCGGTCATGCTGCTGCTGGCCGGATACGCGCTGCGGGTGCAGTTCTTCGGCCCGCTGACCCAGCACGGCAGCTCGTTCCTGCCCGACTTCTACAAGAACGACCTCACCGGGTTCGTGACCCCGTCTGGTTACCTGCTCTTCCACACCGCGGCCAGCGCCGCGGCCGCCGCCCGGTACCAGGGCGGCCCGCCGGAGTACCTCGGGTACCTGGGCTGGCCGCTGATCGTGGTGCTGGCCGTGGCCGTGGTGACCTGCTGGCGGCGGCCCGCCGTGCGGGCCGCCGCGGTCACCTTCGCGGTCTTGGAACTGCTCTCGCTGGGCGCCCACCCGCTGATATCCGGCACCGTCCACACCGGCGACACCCTGCCCTGGCGGTGGCTGGAGAACCTCCCGGTGATCGGCACCGCGCTGCCGGACCGGATGTCGATCATCGCGGACGGCGCGGCCGCCGTGGTGCTGGGGTTCGCGCTCGACCGGGCCTGGAAGCGGCGAGCCCGGCGGCCGTATCCGGCGCCGGACCGGCCGTACCGGGCGCCAGCCCAGCCGTACCCCGTGCCGGACGAGCCAGCTCCGATGCCGGA
>JASHUI010000065.1:0-2894 GCA_030040095.1 Streptosporangiaceae bacterium
TCGCGTGCGGGAACTGCCCGGTGGTGTACCAGGTCAGGTCAGGATGGCGGGCCTCGAGCTGGCTGAGGGCCAAGCGCCCGAACCCGCAGAACTGCCAGTCAGGGACAAACTCGATCTGGTACAGCATCCCCGTGCCGCAGGACTCGCAGATCCCGTAGGTGACGTCGCCGAGCGGTTCACCCTCGCTGACGATCGCGAACTCGAACGTCGGCACCCGCCTGCCGCGCTGGACGCGTCGGCTGGGGGTCGGTACCGCACGCTCGATCGCGTTCTGCCGAGCGCGGCGGGCCAGCTCGTAGAGGCGCCAGGCCTGATCAAAATCGGAGCCGGTGATCGTCACAGGAGCGCGGCCGGGCGGACCGGCACTCTGCTGAGCCAGCAGGCCGATCAGGGAGGCTCGCCACGCCCGAGCAAAGGCAGCCGGAGGCCGGTGCTCGCTTTCCTGCTCGGCCACGGTCGCCAGGTACGCCTTACGCACGAGTGCCTGGGCCGATCCTGCGCGCATACGATGATCCGGCAGCGGGTGCCACAACAACTGCACCAGCAGCCTCTCGCTCACCCGTGTGCCTCCGCCGGCCTGGCTGGCGAGCATAACCGGACATCTTTCTGGGCGAGCTTCACAACAAGCTCATCGAGCGTTGCGACCGTCATGGACGGGGCGCCGTCAGGAAGGCCGACCGCCGGAAACGTGCCGGGCCGCAGGATGTGGCCCCACGGACCGCGGCAGGGCCAGACGGTGAACAGCCCGGCCCGGGCGGCGGGGGCGACGTCGTTGTCCAGCCGGTCCCCGACATAAGCGGTCTCGGCGCGAGCGTGACCGGAGACGGCGATCATCTTGTCGAAGAACGCGGTGCCCGGCTTCTCCGCGCCCCAGTCATCAGACGTGGCGAGCACATCGCAGGGGAGGTTCAGCTCCCGCAGGAACCGGCCCGCCCGCGTGGTCTGGTTACCCGCCACGCCGACGAAATAGCCCTCGTCCCGCAGTGCCTGCAAGCAGGGCCGCGCATCGGCGTAGAGGTCGTGGCCGCTCAGGTACTCCCCCAGACCCAGATCAAGCCGGGCCTGGCGTTCTGCACGAAGGTCGAACCCGGGGCGGAAGTGCTGGAACACCTCCCGGTAGTCGCCACCACGAGCGATAACCGCACCGAACACGGCCGAGAAGGTGTGCCGGGGGACGCCGAGCCAGTCGGCCCAGGTGCCGTACTCGCGGCTCTCGTCGATCAGGGTCTCGCCGACGTCGAACCAGACAGCGCGGATCGCCACGGCCGGTCAGCCTCCTTCCGTCATCCGAGCGCGGCGAGCTGCTCGTCCAGCGCCCGCACCGGCGTCGAGTCCGACCATTGCCGGACCGCGTCCCGGAAGTCTCGCAGCCTCCCGAACCCGATCGCGTACCCCGCCAACCGCAGCTGCTCCGCGGCATCGCCAGCGGTCGTGCACGCCTGGTCCAGGTCGCCGCTGGCGAGCTCGACCGAGGCGACATCGGCCAGGAACACCGCCCGCTGCTTGACCGCGCTGCGCGGCAGCCGGCCCAGCGCCCCGGTGAGCGCGGTGCGCGACTCCTCGAACCTGCCCGCGTGCAGCAGCGCATAACCCGAGAACCCAGACAGCCGGGTGGCGTCGTAGTAGTCGAACCACGGAATGTCGGCGGTCAGCCCCGGCTGGTGCAGCGTCTCCAGCGCCCGGTCGATCGCGGCCAGCGCCGCCGCGTGGGCTCCGGCGTTGGTCTGGATCTCCGACTCCACCGCGTACAGCCACGAGGCGACCCGGTTGTCGGGACGCCTGGCCACGTGCTGGGCCGCGGCGCGGATGTAATCGAGCGCGGCGCCGAACCCGTTGTCGGCCGCCGGGATGAACGCGGTGTGCGCCAGCGCGCAGGCAGCCTGCAGATGGTCGCCCGCCTCGCGCGCCGACTCCAGCGCCAGGTTGTAATAGCCGCGCGCGGCCAGCGGATCCCGCAGATCGAAGAAAGACAGCCGCCCGGCCAGCGTGGCCACGCGTGCCCGGTTGGCCAGCAGCCGACGCCGGATAGCGGTGGTGCCTCCCTGGCGCAGCAGGTCTCGCAGCGTCTCCAGGTGCGCGACCACCGGCGTCATCAGCACGGTCGGCGCTGTCGAGTGATACAGCACCTGGTACCGGTCGGCAAGCTGGTCGAGATCCCGGGCGGTCTCCGGTGTCGGCCGCCCGGAACGCGAGGCATCGGCGCTGGAAACAGACGCGAAGCCCGCGGTCCCCGCGGCACCGATGAGCTTCAGCATGGCACGGCGCTGCACGAGTTCTTCCTTCCACACATCGAACATCCGGGGCTGCAAGATCGCCCCGGCGGCCCCCATCTGGTCCAGCAGGGCCGCCGCGCCGCCGAGCGCCGCGATCAGCGACCCGTCGTCCGCCTCGGGACGTGCCCCGATCGCGGGCTGGCCGGGCCCGCCGATGCCCAGGGCCTGGGCATCGGCGCCGTAAAGCAGGCACAGCAGATCCCGGTAACGAGGGCTCGGGCGCTTCTCGCCGCGCTCCCACTTCGCGACCATGTCGGACGCCGACCCGCTCCCGGTGCCGCAGCCAGGCAAGACGCGCGACCTGCTCCGCCACCTCCTGCTGCGTCCAGCCGCGCTCCTCGCGTAACGCCCGCAGCCGCGGTCGTGTGCTCGTCATCGGGATCTCTTCCGTTAGTTGCTGCCTTGCCGCTTCGGTATCGAGCGTAAGCGGGACTTAGACCGCCCGACAGATGGGACTACCGAACGGACTAGTGCGGGCCTAGTCCGCAGACCGTCTGCCCGGCCTGGTCCGGGGGTTGCATGAACGTGCCGAGCCACTCAGAAAGCGTCGGCACCACCACCCTGGAAAGGAAAGCACGTGATCATCAGTTTGGTCATCGCGATTATGGTTCCGTTAGGTGC
>JASHUI010000602.1:0-3373 GCA_030040095.1 Streptosporangiaceae bacterium
GCCGGGGAAGGAGCGGCCGGGGGAGGGGCAAAGGTGGCCGGCGTGAGCGGGCGTTCGGGCGGGCCCGACGCGAGGCTGTAGCCGCACGCCTCGCAGAAGTGCCCCCGCCGGTCGGCTCCGCACCGCGGGCAGTACTCCGCCTGGCCGCCGGGCGGGCCCGGAGCGGGGGCTGGCGCCGACGCCTGGGTTGGGGCCGAACCGCCGACGCGCATCCCGCACACGTCGCAGAAGTCGGTGCTCGCGCTGTCGTGACCGGCGGAGCAGGTCGGCATGACCGCCTCGCTTACTTCCTGGTCCTGACCGTCTTGGTTGACCTGGTGTCCAGCGCCATCTCGTCGGCGTCGTCGACCTTCTTCTTCAGGCGCACGGTTCCGGTAGCCGCGTCGACCACGTCGACCACCTTGGCGAGCAGTTTGGCCGTCCCCTCGTTGCCGGACTGCTCGGCCAGCGCGACCGCCCGGCCGAGCTTGGCCGTCGCGGTTTCCTCGTCACCCTGCTTGCGCGCCTCCAGGCCCTCCTGGATCACCTGGGCCAGCTCGGCCTGGCCGGTGTAGTGGGCCACGCTCGGGTTGATCCGGGTGGAGAGCGCCTCGTCGTCGGTCCAGATCGCCCGGACCAGGCCCTGACCGAGCACCTCCGGGCCCGCGTCGGTGACGGCGACCAGGCTGACCCTGGCGGCCAGCATCTCCTGGCCGACGGAGGCGGGCACGACCTGGACCCGGACGTGATAGTCGCGGCTCTCGGCGGCACCCCAGGCCCCGGTCGGGTAATCACCGGCCTGCGGGCCCGACTGGGTCCGCCGGCCGGTCAGGTCCTCGACCACCGGCGCGACCTGCTTCACGAACACGAGGTTGGCGTGCTGCGGCGTCCACACCCGCAGCGACACGTCGGCAACCTGCTTGCCCATGGCGGTTTCCATCATGGCCGCGAAGTCGGCGGCGAGGCCGGAGGGATCGGGCACGATGTCGACGGTGCCGAGCAGAGCCGAGGAGATCCGGCGCAGCTCGGCGACCTCCCAGTCGGTGCCGACGCCGCGGCAGTCGCAGCTGAACACCCCGTCGCACATGGCGATCGCGGCGGCCAGCTGATCGGGGGATTCGTGCTCGTTCCTGCCGTCGGTGAGCAGGATCGCGTGGCGGAGGGAGGACGGATGGGCGGTGAACATGGACAGGGCCAGGCGCAGCCACTGCCCGATCGCGGTTCCGCCCCTTGGCATCAGGCCGGCCACGGCCTGCTTCGCGTACTGCCTGGTGGCCGCGTCGGCCACGGCCAGGCTGCCGTCGTGGGGGAAGACCGGCTGAGCCCGCTCGGTGCCCGCGATCACGGCGAACGCCACGCCGTCGCGGATCACGTCGATCGCGGCCGCGGTGGCCGCCCGAGCCTCGGCGATCTTGGTCTGCGGCGACCGCATCGACCCGGAGCAGTCGACGATGATGATCTCCGCGCTGCCGCCGTCATCCGAGGGCGCCGCCGACATCGTGTCCGGGGATGTCACGGTGACGATGGCGTTGACGTCATCGCCGCCTTCGGGCAGGTACTCGTTCTGGGATATGTCGACCGTGAAGTCAGGCTGACTCATGGGCGGGCTTCTCCTCGGGGTCAAGTACGAAGGCCGGCACTGTCGCGGGCCCGTCGCGGCTCACCGGCGGGGCGGTCCCGGGCGGAAACGGAGCGAGGACCACGGTCACGTTGTCCATGCCGCCGGAGTCGAGGGCGAACTTGACCAGCGCCGACGCCGCGGCCAGCGGCTTGGTCAGCGCTCCGGGCAGCGCGAGCTCGGCCAGCTTGGCCGCGTCCGGCTGGTAGTTCCACAGGCCGTCCGAGCACAGCAGCAGGACGCCGGCGCCGGGCGGCTCGAACCGCGCCACGTGCGGCGCGGCGCCGCCGAGGTCGGCGCCGACCCAGCCGGTCACCACGTGGGCCTGCGGCAGCGCGAGCGCGTCGGCCTCCGACACCAGGCCCGCCGCGACCATCTCGCCGGCCACCGAGTCGTCGGCGGTCAGGCGCTGGGCGGCGGATCCGGGCCCGGCCTCGAGCCAGTAGCCCCGGCTGTCTCCCAGCCAGCACAGCGTCACGGCGTCGGACGTCATCACAGCGGAGACGAAGGTGGCGGACGGCGGGTCGAGCAGCGGGGAGTCGCCCGGCGCCTCGCCCAGCCTGATCACGGCGTCACGAGCGGCAGCGACGCCGTTACGCGACGCCTCTTCCAGATCATGCCCCGTCCGGGCCGCGGTCAGCAGGACCTGCACCGCCGCCTCGGCCGCGGCCAGGGAGGCCTCGTCCGGCCGCTGGGTGGTGGAAACCCCGTCGCACACCACCGCCACCACGACCGGGCCGCTGGCCACCTCGGCGGTGGCCAGCGCCATAGCGTCCTCGTTCCGGTGATGCCGCAGGCCGCGGTCGGTCACCCCGGCCACCAGGCCCAGATCGAGCTCGGTGTGATCGCGGCTGGACGGCAGCTTGCGGCCGCACGAGGCGCAGTAGCCGTCCGGGGTGATCTGCTCCGCCTGGCAGAACGGGCACTCGGTCGCGGTCTGCGGGCTGGCCCCGCTCACCACCGCCGGGGCCAGCTCCGCCCGGCACGCCTCACAGAAGTTGTCGTCCGGGTCGACCGGCCAGCCGCAGGACGGGCATACGGCGCCCGGGGCGGGCGCCGGGTCGCCGGTCACGACCAGGTCCCGGGGCGGATGTCGTTGGCCAGGTCGACCAGCTCGATCCGGCGGCTCAGGTCGGGCGCCTGCCGGGCCTGGGCACGGTAGCTGCGCTCCAGGCCGAACCGCAGCGCGCGCTCGGTGAAGTCGCAGCCGAGCAGCTGGCCGCCGGCGGCGGACCTGGCCGCCAGGACGCAGTCGAGCCCGGCGCGCAGCACCTCGGCGGTGAGCAGCTCGAGCTGGATCGCGTCGAGCTTGAGCTGAGCCAGGCGGCCGCCCGCCTGCCGCAGCTCGTCGGGGGAGACCCAGGCCGGGGCGGGCCGGGCCGATACCTGAATGCGCACCGCGGCCACCTGCGCGGCCAGGTAGTAACTGGACGTCTCGGGCACCGCCGCGAGCGCCGCGATCGCGGCCGCCGGATCGCCGGCCTGCAGCCGGGTCCTGGCCACGCCGAACGCGGCGCTGACGTACGACGGGTCCACCGTCAGCACCAGCTGAAGGTAGTGCTGGGCGCCCCGCAGGTCCCCGGCGGCCTCGGCGGCGAGCCCGAGCGCGAGCTTGGCCGCCAGTTCGCCGGGCAGCGCGTCGCACACCGCGTCGAACGCGGTCCTGGCGTCTCCCGGCTGGCCGGCCGCCAGGTGCCGCAGCCCGTAGTACCAAGCCGTCCGCCAGTCCGCCTGATCGCTGGCGGCCAGCTCCGCGAGCACGGCCTCGGCGCCGGC
>JASHUI010000603.1:0-6813 GCA_030040095.1 Streptosporangiaceae bacterium
CGGGGGCATTCGGGCGGGTGTGGGGGGGTCGGCGCCCCGACGACAAGCACAGTATCCTCACCAGCATGGTGAACAAGCCGCCCGGCGCGACCTCGAAGAAGGCCTCGGCCGATGCGGCGACCCCCGGCCGCATCAAGCAGATCGGCATGGTCGCGGGGATCGTCCGCAAGACCAACCCCAAGGCGTTGCCGATCGTCTTCGGCACGGCCATCGGGATCATCGCGATCGCCGTGGTCATCGGCATCTTCACCGGGCTGGTGGCCGTGCTGGCCCCGTTCGGGGTGCTGATCGGGGTGGCGGCGGCGATGATCCTGTTCGGCCGGTTCGCGCAGTCCGCGCAGTATGCGACGATCGCCGGGCAGCCCGGCGCCGCCGCGGCGATCCTGCAGAGCATGCGCGGCAACTGGACGGTGACGCCGGCCATCGCGGCGAACCGGAACATGGACGTGGTGCACCGGACGGTCGGCAGGCCCGGCGTGATCCTGGTCGGCGAGGGCTCGCCGAATCGGCTGCCGAGCCTGCTCGCGGCGGAGAAGAAGCGGGTCTCCCGGGTCGCCTACGACGTGCCGATCTACGACATCCAGGTCGGCGACGAGGAGGGGCAGATCCCGATCCGGCGGCTGCAGCGGCACATCATGAAGCTCCCCCGCAACCTCAAGGGCCCGGCGGTCGCCGACCTGAACTACCGGCTGAAGGCGCTGCCGCAGTCGCTGCAGATGCCCAAAGGCCCGGTGCCGAGGAACGCCCGGATGCCGCGGGCGCCGCGCCCGAAGTTCCGCTGACCGCCCGCCGGAGTGGCTAGGCGCGGACCACGGCGGTGTCGGCGGCCTTGTCGTGCAGGCCCCGCAGGTCCACGTCGAAGACCAGCGGCGGGACCACGGCGAGGAAGAGCACTGCCCGGACCAGGGACCAGACCAGACCCACCGGCTTCCCGTCCAGCCGGATCACCCGGATGCCGAGCAGCCGCTTGCCCACGGTGAAGCCGGTCAGCGCGGTCAGCAGCCAGATCTCCACGGCGAACACCGCGATGGTCAGGTACTGGTTGTGGAACGCGGCCCAGGCGATGGCCTCGCACAGCAGCCAGTCGATCAGCAGCGCGCCCAGCCGACGGCCGACGCCGGCCACCGACCCCGCGCCCGACTCGGGCAGCCCGAGCCGCTGTCCCGGGTAGTCGGTCTTGGTCCCAGGCGATCCCGCCGTGCCGGACAGCCATGTTCCCCACCGTCTCTCCGTCACAAGACATAAGGTACCGTCCTGCGGCCGGGCCCGGTCATCCGCCCGGCGGCGTCCGTAACGTGCGCGAAACATCGGGGATACGGGTCGGAAATCGCGACCGCCTAACGTGCGAGCAGCGCCCGAAAGCGGGCGCGCCGACCTGTCAGCGGCGCAAAGGGGCAAAGGGAGAGCGATGTTCACCAGCGGTGATGAAGTACTCCGGTACATCGAGGCCGAGGGGGTGCAGTTCGTCGATGTCAGGTTCTGCGACCTACCAGGGACTATGCAGCATTTCACGGTGCCGGCGGAGTCCTTCGACGAGAGGGTCTTCAGCGACGGGCTGATGTTCGACGGCTCGTCGATCCGCGGCTTCCAGCAGATCCACGAGTCCGACATGCTGCTGCTGCCCGACTCGACCACCGCCGTCATCGACCCGTTCCGGGCCCGTAAGACGCTGAACCTCACGTTCTTCGTCCACGACCCGCTCACCGGCGAGCCGTACAGCCGCGACCCGCGCAACATCGCCCGCAAGGCCGAGGACTACCTGCGCGGCAGCGGCATCGGGGACACCGCCTACTTCGGCCCCGAGGCGGAGTTCTACATCTTCGACTCGGCCAGGTTCGAGACCAGCTCGAACTCCGGTTACTACTACATCGACTCGGTGGAGGGCGCCTGGAACACCGGCCGCGACGAGCCGGGCGGCAACCTCGCCTACAAGCCGCGGTACAAGGGCGGCTACTTCCCGGTGCCGCCGGCGGACCACTACACCGACCTGCGGTCGGACATGGTGCGCGCGCTGATCGAGTGCGGCATCCCGGTGGAGATGCAGCACCACGAGGTGGGCACGGCCGGCCAGGCCGAGATCGACATCAGGTTCGACAGCATGCTGCACATGGCCGACAAGGTCATGCTCTACAAGTACGTGGTGAAGAGCGTGGCCCGGGCGGCCGGCAAGACCGTGACGTTCATGCCCAAGCCGCTGTTCGGCGACAACGGCTCCGGCATGCACTGCCACCAGAGCCTGTGGAAGGACGGCGCGCCGCTGTTCTACGACGAGGTCGGCTACGCGGGCCTGTCCGACCTGGGCCGGTACTACGTCGGCGGGCTGCTCAAGCACGCGCCGTCGCTGCTGGCGTTCACCAACCCCACGGTGAACTCCTACCACCGGCTGGTCCCGGGGTTCGAGGCGCCGGTCAACCTGGTCTACTCGCAGCGCAACCGGTCCGCCTGCGTGCGGATCCCGATCACCGGCCCGAGCCCGAAGGCCAAGCGGCTCGAGTTCCGGGTCCCTGACCCGTCCTGCAACCCGTACCTGGCGTTCTCGGCCATGCTCCTGGCCGGCCTGGACGGCATCAAGAACAAGATCGAGCCGCCGGAGCCGGTGGACAAGGACCTCTACGAGCTGCCGCCGGACGAGGCGCGGGCGATACCGCAGGTGCCCGGCTCGCTGGAAGTCGTGCTCGACAACCTGGAGGCCGACCACGACTTCCTCCTCGAGGGCGGCGTGTTCACCTCGGACCTGATCGAGACCTGGCTGGACTACAAGCGCTCCAACGAGATCGACCCGATCCGGCTGCGCCCGCACCCGCACGAGTTCGAGCTCTACTTCGACGCCTGAGCCGCCGGACGTGGCCGTGGCCGTCGGCGTGGCCGGGATGAATGCGAGTCCCGTGTACGCCCGGCTACAGCAGCGCCACACCCATAACCGGGCAGGGCGCGTCCGGCGTTGCCGATGGCCGGCCCCGTCACGCGGTCTGCCGGCCTGCCGATCCTGAGTCAGGGCGGCCCGGGCCGGGAAGACCCCATGACGGGGGCATCGGGATGACGGCGAGCGCGCGCAAGCGCAAGATCACGAGCACGGACTCGCCCGCCGAACCGCGCCCGGCGCCCGGCTGGCGCTCGGTCGTCTTCGCCCCGGAAGCCGACGATCAGCGACGTCGCCGCGGCAGCGACGGCGCCCGGCTCGCGCTGGCGGTCCTGGCCCTGGTCTGCTGCCTGCTGGTGATCCGGTTCGACTCGCGCATCGACCGGGCCATCGTCGCGGTCGTCCACCCGCCGCCGCGCAGCATCGTCTGGCTGGTGACGGTGGTCTACGACGTCGGCTTGTTCGGCGCCATCATCGCCGTAGCGGCGCTGGCCCTGCTCGCCCGCCGGTGGCTGATGGCGCGCGACATCGCGTGCAGTGCCGCGGTCGCGGCGGCGGTCAGCGGGATCCTGGTCGCCCTGCTCGGCGACCGCGGCGGAAGGCCGGGCGGCGTCGTCATCGCCGGCTACGTCGCGAGCTTCCCCGTCCTGCAGATCGCCTTGTTCACGGCGGTCACGACCGCGGCGCTGCCCTACCTGTCGCGCAGCCTGCAGCGCGTCCTCGAGGTCTTGATCGCGGTGGTGGCCCTGGCCACCGTGGTCGGCGGCCACGGCCTGCCGCTGAACGTCCTGGGAAGCCTGGCGATCGGCTGGGGGGCGACGGCGGCCGTCCGGCTCGTCCTCGGCTCGCCGCTCGGCCTGCCCTCGGCCGGCGACGTACAGCTGCTGCTGGACCAGCTGGGCGTCCCGGCCGACCGGGTGCGGGCCGCCCGCCGGCAGGTCTGGGGGGTGGCGAGGTACCGGGCCGCGGGCGCCTCCCCGTCCGGTTCACCCGATCAGCGCATCGGCGTGGCGGTCTACGGCCGGGATGCGGCCGACGCCAGGCTGCTGGCCAAGGCGGGCCGGTTCCTGCTGTACCGGGACTCCGGGCCGAGCCTCGCGCTGACCCGGCTTCAGCAGGTCGAGCACGAGGCCTACCTGACCCTGAGGGCCGGGCAGGCCGGGGTGGCCGTGCCCGAGATCATCGAGGCCGGGACCGTGGGACCGGCGGGCGACGCGCTTCTCGTCTCCCGGTTGCCCGCGGGCACGCCGATGTGCGACGCGGACGCCGCCGACATCGGCGACGCCGCCCTCGACGATCTCTACCGGCAGATGCTGACGCTGCGCCGGGCCCGCATCGCGCACGGCGCCATCAGCGGCGACGCGATAGTGGTCAACCCGCCGGAGCAGACCTCGGTGTTGCTGGACTTCCGCAACGCGGTGTCGAACGCGACGCCCGATCAGCTCGATCGCGACCTGGCCGGGGCGATGGCGGCCACGGCGGTCGCCGTCGGCGCGAAGCGAGCCGCCGACGGCGCCGCCAGGTGCCTGACGGCGCAGGCGCTGGCGGGCGCCCTCCGGCATCTCTACAAGCCGGCACTCGACCCCGAGCTCGCCCGCAGCCTGCGGGGCAGGCGCGGGCTCCTGGAAGACACGCGGCAACGGGCCGCCGAGGCCAAGTCCATCGACGTGCCCAAGCTGGTGGAACCCCGCCGGGTCAGCTGGCCGACGTTGATCATGATCGTGGGCTCGCTCATCGGCGGCTGGGCTCTGGTCGGCGTGCTGATCGACGTCTCCCGCTCCTTCGACACCGTGATCGGGGCCAACTGGCTGTGGGTGTTCGTGGCGTTGCTGCTGGCCCAGCTGGTGTACGTGGCATCGGCCATAGAAGCCGTCGGCAGCGTGGCGGGGCCACTTCCGTTCGGACGGGTGGTGGCGGTCGAACTCGCGAACTCGTTCAGCGCGCTGGCCGGCGGCACGGCGGCCGTCTTCGCCACCCGGGTGCGCTTCTTCCAGCAGCAGGGCTACGACGCGTCGGTCGCGCTGAGCTCGGGCGCCATCATGGCCTGCTCCAGCTGGATCGCGATCGCGGTGCTGTTCCTGTGCTCGCTGCCGTTCGCCTGGGGGAGCATCCACCTGGAGGCCACCCCGCAGTCGGGCGGGAACTCGAAGCTGGTCTGGATCATCCTCGCGGTCGTGGTCGCGGTCGCCCTCGCCGCCGGCCTGGTCCTCGCCGTGCCCCGGCTCCGCAGGCTGGCCGCGGAGAAGGTGCTGCCGAAGGCCCGCGATATCTGGGGCAACCTCAAGGCGGTGGCCAGCTCCCCGGGCAAGCTGGTGCTGCTGGCGGGCGGCTCGTTGGCGATGGAATTGCTGGTGGCGATGATCCTGTCGGTCTCGCTGCGGGCCTTCGGCGACCACCTCAGGCTCCCGGTGCTGATCGTGGTCATCACCCTGGCCGGGATCATCGGAGGCATCTCGCCGTCGCCCGGCGGCATGGGAGTGGTGGAGGCCGGCATGATCCTCGGCCTTACCGCCGCCGGCGTCTCGGAGGCCAACGCCACCGCCGCGGTCTTCATCCAGCGGCTGTTCACCTCGTACCTGCCGCCCATCTGGGGCTGGGCCACCCTGGTCTGGATGCGAAAACGAGAGTACCTGTGACGCCCACGGCTCAGGGCAGGTCGAACTCCCCGTTCTGGACGCCGGCGGTGAACGCCCGCCACTCGTCCGGGGTGAAGATCAGCGTCGGGCCGTCCGGGTTCCGGCCGTCCCGCATGGCGATCACCCGGTCGCTGCCCTCCTTGGACAGCCCGGGAATGACCGCAACCTCGATGCTGGCCTCGTCGTTCCCGTCGCCGCGCGATGACGTGCGCCAGACGGCGCCGCTCAGGTCCATGTTCGAACGCCTTTCTCGGCGAGATCGGGTTGACAGCCGGTCTCTGGCCTAGATACTAAGCACGTCCCGGCTAAGGGGCCGGCTGAACCTCAGCGGAGGCGTGGTGAACGGCGAGCTACCCTCTGTGCCGGCCGGGCTCGCGGTCGGCTCGCAGATAGCCGGGTACGTGATCGAGGAGCAGATCGGCCGGGGCGGCATGGCCGTCGTGTACCGGGCCTCGGACACCCGGCTGAGGCGCACGGTGGCGCTGAAGATCCTGGCCCCCGAACTGGCCGGCGATACCGCGTTCCGGCAGCGGTTCATGCGCGAGATGCGGGCCGCGGCCTCCGTCGACCACCCGCACATCGTGCCGGTCTTCGACGCGGGCGAGGCCGACGGGGTGCTGTACATCGCGATGCGCTACGTCAGTGGCCAGGATCTGCGGACGCTGCTGAACGCCGAGCACGCGCTCCCCCCGGCCCGGGTGGTGCACATCATCGCCCAGGTCGCCTCGGCCCTGGACGACGCGCACTCCCGGGGACTGATCCACAGGGACGTGAAGCCGGGCAACATGCTGATCGGCAGGGTCGCGGGCAGCGGGCAGCCTGATCACGTCTACCTGTCCGACTTCGGGCTGAGCAAGCCCGAGATCTCCGGGGCCAATCTCACCCTGACCGGCCAGTTCCTCGGCACGCTGGACTACATGGCGCCGGAGCAGGTCGAGGGGAAGGCGGTCGACGGCCGCGCCGACCTGTACGCGCTGGGGTGCACCGCGTTCGAGATGCTCACGGGCCAGCCGCCGTTCCGGCGCGATCAGGGGTTCGCGGTGCTGTGGGCCCAGCTGTCGGCGCCCGCCCCTTCGGCGAGCGCCCTGCGCCCCGACCTGCCGCCCGCCGTCGACCAGGTCATCGCCCGGGCCCTGGCCAAGTCGCCGGACGACCGCTACCGGACCTGCACCGAGTTCGCCAGCGCGCTGCGCGCCGCCTGCGGGCTGGCCAGCACCGCCCCGCCCGCCCAGCCCGCCATGCCGGTCCAGCCCGCCATGCCGATCCAGCCCGCCATGCCGATCCAGCCCGCCATGCCGGTCCAGCCCGCCATGCCGA
>JASHUI010000604.1:0-9047 GCA_030040095.1 Streptosporangiaceae bacterium
CGCGCGGCGGTCCCGGTGCCGGTCTGCACCACCACCGAGTTGTGCAGGAACCCGCCCAGGCGCGAGAAGCCGATGCCGGGCCCGGCCGGGCCGAGGTAGGTGTCGGAGAAGAACCAGGCGATCTGCGACGGGCCCAGCCTGACGGCCGACACTCCGTCGCCGCCAGCCCAGTCGGCGCAGGTGGAATGGTCAGAGTAGCCGAGCCACTGCGCGTCCAGGGCGGCCGGCGACGGCTGGCCGCCGAGGGGCCGGCGCGTTCCTTCATCCGAGCGGGGCTGGACGGCTGTGGCCGGCGGGCGGGCGGCGGGAACCGCGGCGGCGTCCCCGCCGTGCAGCACGATCCGTAAGCCGAACGTGACGCAGAATCCCGCGAGGATGCCGCAGACCGCCAGGACCACGTTGACCGTCCGGGCCGCAGGCCGCATCCGGAAGCTCTCCTGCCTGCCGCCTCCCGGCGGCCGGAGCTACGGCGTCTTCGCAGCCGGACCATAGCAGCGCCCGGCGGCGGGTAACGCCTAGGCCCGGGGCACTACTCGTCCTGGTTTTTGTTGGTTCCGGGAGTTGACATGCCGGTCTCGCGCGAGCCGCTAACCGCGAACGGGGATCTGCTGGACCGACCAGCGGTTGCCGTCCGGGTCGGCGAAGAAGACGAACGAGCCCCAGGGGAAGTCCTGGACGTCGGACACGTCCACGCCGCGGCCGGCCAGCTCGTCGTGGGCGGCGCCGATATCGGGCACCACCAGCTGCAGGCCAGCCGCCGAGCCCGGCGGCGTGTCGACCAGTCCCCGCCCGAGCGCGATCGAGCACGCCGAGCCGGGCGGCGTCAGCTGCACGAAGCGGATCTCGTCGCTGACCGTGAAGTCGTGGTCGGCGCGGAACCCGGCCTTCTCGGTGTAGAAGGCCTTCGCCCGGTCGACGTCCGAGACGGGGATGGCCACCAACTCGAGCTTCCAGTCCATGTCGCCCTCCGTGTGGTGCTCGCGGAACCGAACCGCCCGCCCTTTCCTATCTTGGAGCACCGCGTCACGGAAGGCCGCGCGTTACACGACGCCCAGGCCGAGCAGGAGGCCGTCGTCCGCCACCGCGGGTGAGCTGGTGATGAAGATCGGGATCCCGTCGGCGGGCGCGGTGATGGTCTCCAGCAGCTGCGATCCGTCCAGGCTGGTGACCGTGCCGATCGTCTGCCCCTCGCGGACGGTGTCGCCGGTCCTGACCGTCGGCGCCCACCAGCCCCCGCGCTCGCAGCGCATCCACAGGAAGCGGCTGAGGTAGGTCGGCGCGGGCCGGTCGCCGTCCGCGCCGTCGATCATCCCGAGCAGAGCCAGCACGGCGTCGAGCCCGCGGACGTGCCGGGCCACCGCCTCCTCCTGGACCAGGCCGCACTCGCCGGACTCGGCGGTGATCGCGGGCACGCCTATCTCGGCGGCGGCCGAGCTGGACGTGCCGCTGACGGCCCGGCCCGGGCCCGGCTCCTGGCGGATCACGTAAGGCAGCCCGTAGGCCGTGGCCATGTCGCGCGCCCGCGCCTCGGCCGGCCCGGCCTCGTAGAGCGCGAACGGCTCCAGCGCCTCGACCATGTCGCCGCAGTGCGCGTCGATATACGCGTCGGAGCCGCTGATGAGCTGGGTGAACGCGGCATAGGCCAGCCGGTCGGCCAGCGTGCCATCCGGGTTGCCCGGGAAGCAGCGGTTGAGGTTCTTGCCGTCGTCGGGGACGACGAACGGCGTCCGGGCCCGGAAGGCAGGCAGGTTCAGCACCGGGACCGCCCGGACCCGGCCGCGCAGGTCGCGCGTCTCCAGGCTGCGGGTCCACCGGCGGACCCCGTCCATCGAGGCGTACTCGCAGCCGTGCACGCCGGAGATCACCGTGAGCAGCGGGCCGTCCTCGCTCCCGTTGATCTCGACCAGCGGGACGTCGAGGCCAGCGAGGTCGAGCGTGCGCCGGGTCACCGTCGATGCCATGATCAGGTCTCCTCTGCGGTAGGGCGGGTGATCAGTTGCTCCGCGGCGGCGGCGACGCGGAGCAGGGCCAGGTCCCGGCCGCGGCGGCCGGCCAGCTGCAGGCCGACCGGGAGGCCGTCCGCCGGGACCGGCAGCGAGATGGCCGGGTGGCCGGACAGGTTGTACGGGCCGGTGAACCGGCCCTCGGCGTTGCTGTCGCCCACGCCGAACGGCGGGTCCTGCTCGGGCGCCTGGTAGCCCACGGTCGGCCCGGCCAGCACGTCGACGCCGTCCAGGCTGGCGTCGATGGCGGCCGTCAGCTCCTGCCGGCGGCTGAGCGCCCGGGCGAACTCGTCGTCGCTGACCGAGGCGCCGTGCTCGAGCAACCCCCGGGTGCCCTCGGCGTACCCGCTGCGGTCCCGGCCGGAGTGCGCCAGGTACGCCTCCCGGGCGACGATCACGGTCAGCACATCCTCCCAGGCCGCGAGGTCGTCCAGCCAGGGCGCGGTCAGCTCCCTGACCTGCCAGCCAGCCGTGGCCAGCCGGCCGAGCGCGGCCCTGACGGCGCCGCGCACCTGCGCGGTCACCGACGGGTCGGCGAGCTGCGCGGCCAGGACGCCGACGGTGAAGGTCGGCGGCGCGGTCTCGCCGGCCGGCCCGGGGCCCGGCCCGGCCAGGTCGCCCGCGTCGGCCAGGCCCGGCAGGTCGGCCAGGACGGCGAGCAGTTCCCTGGCCCCGGCCACCGAGGCGGTCAGCGTGCCGGCGTGGTCGCAGGTCGGCGAGAGCGGGAACACCCCGTCCACCGACAGCAGCCCGAACGTGGGCTTGAGCCCCACCACGCCGCAGTAGGCGGCGGGGATCCGGATCGAGCCGCCGGTGTCCGTGCCCAGGGCCAGGTCACAGACGCCCGCCGCGACCAGGGCGGCCGAGCCGCCGGACGAGCCGCCCGAGGTGCGGGAGGGGTCGCGCGGGTTGCGGGTGTCGCCGACCTCGGGGTGGGCGAAGCCCGCCGCGTACTCCAGGCACTGGGCGGTGGCGAACACCTCGGCCCCGGCCGTCCGGAGCCGGCGGACCAGTTCCGCGTCGTGTCCGGCCGGGTCCGGGTCGCTCGCCGGGCTGCCGCAGCGGGTCGGCACGCCAGCCACGGCGATGATGTCCTTGATCGCCACCGGGCGCCCGGCCAGGGGGCCCGCGGCCGCGCGCTGCGGGGCCCCGATCACCGACGCGACCGCGTTGAGCGGCCGGCCCAGGCGTTCCAGCCGCTCGTAGGCGGCCAGCAGGTCGAGGTTGGCCCGCTCGCAGGTCCGTCGGCCCTGCTCGATCTCGGTGATCAGCTCAACCACGCGGCGCAGCATAGGTCCCTTCAGCCCGCCCAGGTGCGCGGGCACCTCGGTCGGCCGGTGGCGCACCATCAGGTCCCGGTAGATCCCTGAGTGGGTCTTGGCCGATCGCCGGTTGAACGCGACCAGCGGCGGCAGCGATCCTTCCAGGTCGTCGGGGTCGAACCCGTCGAACGGCATCGGCGGGACCGGGGCCTGGTCGAGCACCTCGCGGGCGACGGCCACCAGCAGCGGGGTGTAGGCGGGGTCCTCGAGCCCGTCGGCGATCGACAGGTCGCTGACCGCGATCGCGGCCAGCATCGCGCCGTACGCCTCCTTGCCCCAGAGGTAGCCGAGGATGTGCTCGGTGACCTTGGAGTCCGCGATGTCCTCGGCCAGGGACCTGACCCGGTTGGTGATCACGCCGTCCAGCTCGCCGATCATGAAGGTCTCCCGGCTTCCGCGCAGCACCACCCCGGGGGCGGTCACGTCGGCGCCGAAGTTGACGAACGCCTCCACCACGCGTGAGCGCCCGACGGCGTCCGCGATCACGTCCGCGTTCAGCCCGTTCTGCAGCGAGACGACGTAGCCGTCCCCGCGCATCCGCCCGGCCAGGAAGGCCACGGCGGCGGCGGTGTGCTGCGACTTGACCGCCAGCAGGACCGGCCCGTCCAGCCGCTCCGGCAGGTCTTCGGGCAGCACCGCGGGCACCTTGACGGTGAAGTTCTCGATCGGCCCCTCGATCCGCAGGCCGCTCGAGTTGATCGCCCCGACCACGGCCGGGTCGGCGTCGCTGACCAGGACGTCATGGCCGTCGCGCACCAGCCCGGCGGCGACGGTGCCCCCGATCGCGCCGCAGCCAAGTACGACGTAGCGCATGGCGCCCCCAGGTCGTCAGCGGCGGACCACCGGCCCGCGTGCATGTCCGAGTCTCGACAACTCCAGGCCTCGCCGCCACATTAGCAGAAAACAAAGGTTTGTTTTTGCTCGGGTCGGTGTGGCGTTCTGCGGCGGGCCAGGCGGACAATGGTGGCCGTGACGAGCCCGAGGATGTGCGGACCAGCCATGACGCCCTTGATGATCGCCAGCGAGCGAGGCGAGGTCGGGCTGCCCGCCGGTATTGAACTGCTCCGCGCCGGGGCCTGCGCGCTGGACGCGGTGGAGGCCGCCGTCCGCGTCGTGGAAGCCGACGAGGACAACCACACCGTCGGCGTCGGCGGCCTGCCGAACCTGCTCGGCGAGGTGGAGCTCGATGCGTCGATCATGGACGGGGCGACCCGGCGCGCGGGCGCGGTGGCCGCGGTCACCGGCTTCCCCCATCCGATCTCCATTGCGCGGGCCGTCTGCGAGCGGCTGCCGCAGCACGTCATGCTGGTCGGCGCGGGAGCGGAACGGTTCGCCGACGAGGTCGGCATCGGGCGCGGGCCGACCCTGACCGACGAGGCCCGGCAGAGGTGGCGGGAAGGTCTGTCCGCCGCGGGGATCGAGGCCGCGGAGGCCAGGCTCGGCCCGGGCGAGCGGGCCTACCGCGAGCAGGTGCTGGAGCGGCTGGCGGCGATGGGAGTGCCGGACGGCCCGTGGGACACGGTCGACGTGCTCGCTCTCGACGCCGGCGGCAATCTGGCGGTCGGCGTGAGCACCAGCGGCTATCCCTGGAAGTACCCGGGCCGGATCAGCGACTCGGCGATCATCGGCGCGGGCAACTACTGCGATAACCGGATCGGCGGCGCCGCCTGCACCGGGCGCGGGGAACTGGCCATCCGGGCCACCACCGCGCGCTCGGTGCTGCACGCGCTGGCCGCGGGCGGCGACCCGGCGAAGGCATGCGCCGAGGCGCTCGCGGAGACGCTGGAGCTGCCCGACAAGTTCCGCTCGCCGTTGCAGGCCCTGTGCCTGACCCCGGACGGCCGCCACGGCGGTGCCTCCACCGTGCCCGGGGCCACCTACAGCGTGATGACCATCGAGGACGAGACCTTCCGGATCGAGGAGCGGAGACAGATTTGAAGATCTTCCTGTCCAGCGACATGGAGGGCACCGCGGGCGTCGTCGACTGGGAGCAGTGCGTCGGAGACGGGCCCGCGGCGGCGGCCGGGCGGCGGCTGCTGCTCGCCGAGGTCAACGCGGCCATCGAGGGGGCGCTGGCCGGCGGTGCCACCGAGATCGTGGTCAACGACTCGCACTCCAAGATGCGCAACCTGCCGCCCGGCGAGCTGGCCGGCCAGGCGTCCTACATCTCCGGCAGCCACAAGCCGCTCTACATGATGCAGGGCCTGGACGGTGGCTTCGACGCGGTGCTGTTCGTCTCCTATCACGGCTCGGTGGGCGCACCCGCCGGGCTGTCGCACACCTACAACCCGCGCGCGGTCGTCGAGGCCCGGCTGGACGGCGTCGTCACGGGGGAGGCCGGGATCAACGCGCTGGTGGCCGCGCACTATGCCGTGCCGGTCGTGCTGGTGACCGGGGACCGCTGCGCGTGCGAGGAAACCGCCGCGCTGATCCCGGGCGTCCACACGGCGGTGGTCAAGGAGCCGGTCAGCCGGGTCGCGGCGCACAGCCTGCATCCGACGCGGGCGTGCGCCCTGATCCGGGAGGCCGCCGAGAAGGCCGTGGCCGGCGCGGCCGCCGCCGAGCCGCCGCCGCTGGCGTCGGCCACTCTCGAGGTATCGGTCCGCACCACCGACGTGGCCGAGGCGGCCAGCTGGGTCCGCGGCGTCGACCGGACCGGGCCGCGCGAGCTGCGCATCCGGGGCAACGACCCGCTGGAGACGTACCGGTCGTTCTGTGCCGCGATCCTGCTTACCCGCACGGTCGCCGAGACGGCGTGACGCAGCCTCGCCGCGGCGCGCATGATGAGGGACGCTGGTCGGGTGGACCGAGCGGGGATGACAGGTGAAGCGGGAGCGACCAGCGAAGGCCGGGCGGTGACGGCATCGCATCCCGAAGGCCGCGGCGGGAGCGACCAGCGCCCTGACGGTCCGCGCCGCTCCCGGCTGGTGGACATCGCCGAGGCCGTCGGAGTGCACGTGTCGACGGTGTCGCGGGTGCTCAACGGGGACCCGGCGCAGTCGATCCGCCCCGAGGTCTACGAGCGGATCCTGGCCACCGCGCGCCAGCAGGGCTACCGGCCGAACGCGCTGGCCCGGGCGCTCAAGCGCCGCCGTACCGGGGCGCTCGCGCTGGTGGTCCCGCTGCTGCGCAACCCGATCTGGGCCCGGCTGCAGCGAGGCGCCCTGCAGCAGGCCCGCGACCGCGGCTATGTCATCATGATCATGGAGGAGCCGACCGAGGACCCCAGGCCGCCCGCGGACTACGGCTACCTGGTCGAGGAGAGCCGCGCCGACGGCCTGCTGCTGGCCACCGCGCTGCGGATACCCGGGCACGCGGCCGGGATGAACGGCCCGCCGCACGTCTACGTCAACCGGCGCGGGCCGGACCGCGGTCACGACGTCATCATGGACGAGCCCGGCGCGATCCGGATGTTCCTTGACTGCGGGGCCGGGCTAGGCCACCGCAACTTCGCCCTGCTGGACGGGCCGCCCGAGGTGGACACCGTGTACCGGAGGGTCGGCGCGGCCAGGCGGGCCTGCGCCGCCCGGGGGCTCGGCCTCGCCGTCCGGCACGCCGCTCCGACCGAGGACGGCGGCTACGACGCCACCACGCGCATGCTGCGGCGCGGCCCGCGGCCCACGTTCTGCGGGGTGGGCAGCCTCAACCAGGTGTTCGGGGTGATGGCCGCGCTTCGCGAGGCGGGCGTCGAGGTGCCGGGCGAGATGTCCCTGGTGAGCTTCGACGACGACGAGTGCCTGACCTACCTCGAGGTCCCGGTGGCCAGCATCAGGATGCCGCTGTCCGAGCTCGGCGCCGCCGCCGTCGACGCGCTGATCGCCCGCATCGAGGGAGCGCCCGCGGGCGACGTCATGGTCCGGGAGCCGATGAGCCTGATCCGGCGCGGATCCGTGGCCCTTCTGCCGCGCTAAGGCGGACCCCGGTCCCGGGATAGGGCAGTTGCCCGATGCGCGTCCCCCGGGCTTACGGCGAACCTCGACAGTGCCGGGCCAGGACGGCCCGCAGATCGAGGAGGACATCATGCATCCGCAGATCGCGCAGCGCCTCGTTGCCGACCGGATCAGCGAATGGCGTGACCTCGCGGCGCAGGAGCGGCTGCTGCGCGCCGCCGACAGCGGCCGGGACACCGCGCCGAAGCCAGCGGCTGACCTGCTCAGGCCGTGGGCCAGGCTAGGCCGTCGCACAGAGGACTTGGTCACGGACGAGGAGGCGGGCATGGCGGATCAGTGCCCGTCGGGTAGGCGGGCCGCGTGAGGTGAGCGCCACGGCCGGCCCGCCGGGCGCATGGGCAGGAGGCGAGGACACCAGGGCCGGCGCGGACTGCCATGCTGACGACATGGCTGCCCGCAGCACCTGCCCCGTCATCGTCGGGCGCGACGAGCAGCTGGCCATGCTGGGGGCCGCGCTCGCGCCATCCGGCCAGGATGGCCCGTCGGTCGTCCTGGTCGGCGGCGAGGCGGGTGTGGGAAAGTCCCGGCTGGTGCGGGAGTTCGCGGCGCGCTCGCAGACGGTCGCGGCCCGCGTGCTGACCGGCGGCTGCGTCGAGCTCGGCAGCGACGGACTGCCGTTCGCGCCGTTCATCGCGATGCTGCGCGACCTTGTCCGCGACCTCGGCGCTGACGGCGTGGCCGGGCTGCTGCCCGGCGGCGTCACCCGCGACTTCGCCCGGCTGCTGCCGGAGTTCGGCCCGGCGGACCGCGACGACGCCGGCCAGGCCGACGAGATCCTGGCCCGGGCCCGCCTGTTCGAGCAGATGCTCGCGCTGCTCGAGCGCTTGGCCGACGGCGGGCCGGTGGCCATGATCATCGAGGACGCGCACTGGGCGGATCGTTCCACCCGGGATCTGCTCGCGTTCCTGGTCAGCCGTCAGCAGGTCCTGGACCGGGTGCTGATCGTCATCACCTACCGCTCTGACGAGCTGCACCGCACCCATCCGCTGCGCCCGCTGCTCGCCGAGCTCGGCCGGCTCGGCTGGGTCGAGCGGCTGGACCTGCCCCGGCTGGACCGGCGGCACGCGGACGAGCTGGTGGCCCGCATCCTCGGCCGCGAGCCCGATCCGTCGCTGGCCGACGCGGTGTTCCAGCGGGCCGGCGGCAACCCGCTGTTCGTCGAGGAGCTGCTGACCGAGCGCGGCGGGGGCCTGTCGGCGATGCTGCCGGCGTCCCTGCGGGACCTGCTGCTCATCGCGGTGCAGCGGCTGCCGGAGCCGACCCAGGAGGTGCTCAGGGCGGCCAGCGTCGGCGGCGAACGCAACGGACACGCGCTGCTCGCGGCCGTCACCGGGCTGCCCGACGACGCCCTCTCCCGGGCGCTGCGGCCCGCGGTGGAGGCCAACGTGCTGACCGCCGATGCCGACGGGTATGCGTTCCGGCACGACCTGATCAGGGAGGCCACCCTCGACGACGTGCTGCCCGGCGATCACACCCGGCTGCACACCCGGTTCGCTGAGGCGCTCGAGGCCGATCCCGGCCTGGTTCCTCCGGGCCGGGCCGCGATCGAGCAGGCATATCACTGGTACGCGGCGCACGACACGGTGCGGGCCCTGGTGGGCAGCTGGCGCGCGGCCGCCGACGCCGGACGGGCCCTGGCTCACGCCGAGCAGCTGACGCTGCTGGGCCGGGTCCTCGAGCTGTGGGACGCGGCGCCCGACGCCGAGCAGCGCATCGGCGCCAGCCACCTGGGCGTGCTGGAGCGCGCCGTGGCGGCGGCCAGGACGGCTGGG
>JASHUI010000605.1:0-5181 GCA_030040095.1 Streptosporangiaceae bacterium
TTGAACAGCTCGACCGCCATCTCCTTGGGCAGGCCGCACTGGTGCAGCTTGAGCTGCGGCCCGACCACGATGACCGAGCGGCCCGAGTAGTCGACCCGCTTGCCGAGCAGGTTCTGGCGGAACCGGCCCTGCTTGCCCTTGAGCATGTCGGACAGCGACTTCAGCGGGCGGTTGCCCGGCCCGGTCACCGGCCGGCCGCGGCGGCCGTTGTCGAACAGCGAGTCCACGGCCTCCTGCAGCATCCGCTTCTCGTTGTTGACGATGATCTCCGGCGCGCCCAGGTCCAGCAGCCTCTTCAGCCGGTTGTTCCGGTTGATGACCCGGCGGTACAGGTCGTTGAGGTCGGACGTGGCGAACCGCCCGCCGTCCAGCTGCACCATCGGCCGCAGGTCCGGCGGGATCACCGGGATGCAGTCGAGCACCATGCCCAGCGGGCTGTTGGTGGTGTTCAGGAACGCGGAGACGACCTTGAGCCGCTTCAGCGCGCGAGCCTTGCGCTGGCCCTTGCCGGTGCGGATGGTCTCCCGCAGGTTCGCGGCCTCGGCCTCGAGGTCGAAGCTGCCCACCCGCTCCTGGATGGCCTGGGCGCCCATGCCGCCGCGGAAGTAACGCCCGAACCGGTCCCGCATCTCGCGGTACAGCAGCTCGTCGCCCTCCAGGTCCTGGACCTTGAGGCCGCGGAACCGGTTCCAGACCTCCTCGATCCGGTCGATCTCGCGGGCGGCGCGGTCGCGGATCTGGCGGCACTCGCGGTCGGCGCTCTCGCGCACCTTGCGGCGCGCGTCGCCCTTGGCGCCCGCCGCCTCGAGCTCGGCCAGGTCCTTCTCCAGCTTGGACTGCCGGGCCTCGATGTCGGCGTCCCGGCGCTGCTCCAGCTGGCTCTTCTCGACGGTGATCTTCGCCTCGAGGCTGGGCAGGTCACGGTCCCGCGCCTCGGCGTCCACGTACGTGATCATGTACGCGGCGAAGTAGATGACCTTCTCCAGGTCCTTGGGCGCCAGGTCGAGCAGGTACCCGAGCCGGCTCGGCACACCCTTGAAGTACCAGATGTGCGTGACCGGCGCGGCCAGCTCGATGTGGCCCATCCGCTCGCGCCGCACCTTGGCCCGGGTGACCTCGACGCCGCAGCGCTCGCAGATGATGCCCTTGAACCTGACCCTCTTGTACTTGCCGCAGTAGCACTCCCAGTCCCGGGTCGGGCCGAAGATCTTCTCGCAGAAGAGTCCGTCCTTCTCCGGCTTCAGGGTGCGGTAGTTGATTGTCTCCGGCTTCTTGACCTCGCCGTGCGACCAGAGCCTGATGTCGTCGGCGGTCGCAAGGCCGATACGCAGGTCGTCAAAGAAGTTGACGTCTAGCACGTGTTTTGTCCCCTGGGGTAGTTCGGATCAGACCTCTTCAACGCTGCTCGGCTCGCGCCGGGACAGGTCGATGCCGAGTTCCTCCGCGGCGCGGAAGACGTCCTCGTCGGTTTCCCGCATCTCGATCGCCGCGCCGTCGCTGGAGAGCACCTCCACGTTCAGGCAGAGCGACTGCATCTCCTTGATCAGCACCTTGAACGACTCAGGGATGCCGGGCTCGGGGATGTTCTCGCCCTTGACGATCGCCTCGTAGACCTTGACCCTTCCGAGAATGTCGTCGGACTTGATGGTCAGCAGTTCCTGCAGCGCGTACGCCGCACCGTAGGCCTCGAGCGCCCAGACCTCCATCTCACCGAACCGCTGGCCGCCGAACTGAGCCTTACCGCCGAGCGGCTGCTGGGTGATCATCGAGTACGGGCCGGTCGACCTGGCGTGGATCTTGTCATCGACCAGGTGCAGCAGCTTGAGGATGTAGATGTAGCCCACCGACACCGGGTCCTTGAACGGCTCACCGGTCCGGCCGTCGAACAGAGTGGCCTTGCCGCTCGCGCCGACCAGGCGGTCGCCGTCCCGGTTCGGCAGCGCGCTGCCGAGCAAGCCGGTGATCTCCTCCTCCTTTGCCCCGTCAAAGACCGGCGTGGCCACCTTTGTCCCGGCCGCCGCCGATCCGGCGCCGATCTGCCGCAGCCGCTTCTGCCAGTCGTCGTCGCCGTCGATGCTCCAGCCCGAGTTGGCCACCCAGCCCAGGTGGGTCTCGAGCACCTGGCCCACGTTCATGCGGCCGGGCACACCGAGCGGGTTCAGCACGATGTCGACCGGGGTGCCGTCCTGGAGGAACGGCATGTCCTCGACCGCGAGGATCTTGGCGATGACGCCCTTGTTGCCGTGCCGGCCGGCCAGCTTGTCGCCATCGGTGATCTTCCGCTTGGCCGCGACGTACACCCGGACCAGCTCGTTCACACCGGGCGGCAGCTCGTCGCCGTCCTCCCTGGTGAACACCCGGACGCCGATGACCTTGCCGGACTCGCCGTGCGGCACCTTCAGCGAGGTGTCGCGGACCTCGCGGGCCTTCTCGCCGAAGATCGCGCGCAGCAGCCGCTCCTCCGGGGTCAGCTCGGTCTCGCCCTTGGGCGTGACCTTCCCGACCAGGATGTCGCCCGTGGTCACCTCGGCGCCGATCCGGATGATCCCGCGGTCGTCAAGATCCGCGAGAACGTCCTCGGAGACGTTCGGGATGTCCCGGGTGATCTCCTCTGGCCCGAGCTTGGTGTCCCGGGCGTCGACCTCGTGCTCCTCGATGTGGATCGACGACAGCACGTCGTCCTGGACCAGGCGCTGGGACAGGATGATCGCGTCCTCGTAGTTGTGCCCCTCCCAGGGCATGAAGGCGACCAGCAGGTTCCTGCCCAGCGCCATCTCGCCGTGGTCGGTGCACGGGCCGTCCGCGATCACCTGGCCGGCCTCGACCCGCTGGCCCTCCTCGACCACCGGCTTCTGGTTGAAGCAGGTGCCCTGGTTGGACCGGCGGAACTTGGCCACCAGGTAGGTGCTCCTGGTCCCGTCGTCGTTGGCCACCGCGATGAAGTCGGCGCTGGCCTGCTCGACCACGCCGGCCTGATCGGCCACGATCACGTCGCCGGCGTCGGTCGCGGCCCGGTACTCCATGCCGGTGCCCACCAGAGGCGCCTCGCTGCGCAGCAGCGGCACCGACTGGCGCTGCATGTTCGAGCCCATCAGGGCCCGGTTGGCGTCGTCGTGCTCCAGGAACGGGATCATGGCCGTGGCCACCGACACCATCTGCCGCGGCGAGACGTCGATGTAGTCCACCTCGTCCGGGCCGATGTAGTCGACCTCGCCGCCCTTGCGGCGGACCAGCACCCGGCTCTCGGCGAACGTCCCGTCGTCCGCGATCGGCGCGTTGGCCTGCGCGATGACGTGACGGTCCTCCTCGTCCGCGGTCAGGTAGTCGATCTGGTCGGTGACCTTGCCCGACTTCACCTTGCGGTACGGGGTCTCCACGAAGCCGAACGCGTTGACCCGGCCGTAGGAGGACAGCGAGCCGATCAGGCCGATGTTCGGGCCCTCAGGCGTCTCGATCGGGCACATCCGGCCGTAGTGGCTGGGATGCACGTCCCGGACCTCGAACCCGGCCCGCTCCCGCGACAGGCCGCCCGGGCCCAGCGCGGACAGCCGCCGCTTGTGGGTGAGGCCGGCCAGCGGGTTGGTCTGGTCCATGAACTGGGAGAGCTGGCTGGTGCCGAAGAACTCCTTGATCGACGCGACCACGGGGCGGATGTTGATCAGAGTCTGCGGCGTGATCGCCTCGACGTCCTGGGTCGTCATCCGCTCCCGGACCACGCGCTCCATCCGGGCCAGGCCCAGCCGGACCTGGTTCTGGATCAGCTCGCCGACCGTGCGCAGCCTGCGGTTGCCGAAGTGGTCGATGTCGTCGGTCTCGACCGGGACGATCAGGTCGCCCGACTTCATCTCCTCCTCGCCGGTGTGCAGCCGGACCAGGTACTCGATCGTGGCGACGATGTCGTCCTCGGTCAGCGTGCCCTGGCCGATCGGCAGGGACAGGCCGAGCTTCTTGTTGACCTTGTACCGGCCCACCTTGGCCAGGTCGTAACGCTTCGGGTTGAAGTACAGGTTCTCCAGCAGCGCCTGGGCCGACTCGCGCGTCGGAGGCTCGCCGGGGCGCAGCTTGCGGTAGATGTCCAGCAGCGCGTCATCCTGGCCGGTGGTGTGGTCCTTCTCCAGGGTGGCCCGCATCGACTCGAACTGGCCGAACCGCTCCAGGATCCTGGCCTCGTCCCAGCCGAGCGCCTTGAGCAGGACGGTCACGCTCTGCTTGCGCTTGCGGTCGATCCGGACCCCGACGCTGTCGCGCTTGTCGATCTCGAACTCCAGCCAGGCGCCCCGGGACGGGATCACCTTGCAGCTGTAGATGTCCTTGTCGGAGGTCTTGTCGACCTGACGGTCAAAGTAGACACCCGGCGACCGGACGAGCTGGGACACGACGACCCGCTCGGTGCCGTTGATGATGAACGTGCCCTTGGGCGACATCAGCGGAAAATCGCCCATGAACACGGTCTGGCTCTTGATCTCGCCGGTGCTGTTATTGATGAACTCCGCCGTGACGAACATGGGGGCGGAGTAGGTCATGTCCTTCTCCTTGCACTCCTCGGCGGAGTACTTCGGAGGCTCGAACCGGTGGTCCCGGAACGAGAGCGACATGGTCCCCGTAAAGTCCTCGATCGGGCTGATCTCCTCGAAGATCTCCTCGAGGCCGGACTGATCGGGCAGGTCCTTGCGGCCTGCCTTCTTCTCTGCGTCAATCCGGGCCCGCCAGCGCTCGTTGCCCAGCAGCCAGTCGAACGAGTCGGTCTGCAGGGCCAGGAGGCTGGGGACTTCGAGTGGTTCGTTGATCCGAGCGAAGGAGATGCGACGTGGACCAGATGCGGTGGCTGAGGCGCTGCGCGAGGCTGCCAACAGGGGTCCTTCCGAGCTTGTGGCGGACGGCTAGCGCGAGCACGCGAAACGCCCTGCGGGCACGCCGCGAGGGATATTCGAGGATGCCGAGGACGTCACAGTGCAGCGCAAATTAGCAGTGTAGTCTATGGACACACCGCTGGTCAACTGTACGCCACTGTGATGTTCACGGTTGCAACGCAGCATCGCTCCTCCGCCGCGAAACGTCAAGCCCGCAGGCCCTCGCGCCGCCCGAACACGGTACGTGACGAACGTCACAGAGACGTCAAGGTTTGGCCTCCATCCAGGCGGGTATCACGATTGTTTCGCGCCAGCGCAGTCGTCGGCCCGC
>JASHUI010000066.1:0-2671 GCA_030040095.1 Streptosporangiaceae bacterium
CTCCTCGTCGATCAGCCGCCGCAGCCGCGTCGCCAGCAGTACGTGCAGCGGCCCGCGGCCGGACGACCAGCGGCCCAGGCGCTCGGCGAGCTCGATTGGTTTCATCTGCAGACCAATTGTCCGCCATTGGCTCTGTGATCGCCAGCCCGGAACGGCGACCATGGCCAGTAACCCCGCCGACGAGACAAGGACCGCCCATGCGACAGTTCCCGGCCAGCCCCATCACGGCCCTGATCGACCAGAAGCCGCGTTACAACCTGGGCGAGAGCACGGCCAGGGACCTGACCGTGGCCGAACTGCTCGGCGGCGGCGCGGCCGGACTGGCCGACGTGAGCCTGGGTTACCGTACCTCGGCCGGCGACCCGGAACTCCGCGCGCTGGTCGCCGCCCGGCACGGGGTCCCGGACGGCCAGGTGCTGATCACGGCCGGCGCGGCGGCGGCGCTGTTCCTGATCGGCCTGCTGTGCGGCGGCGACGGCGAGACCCTGATCGAGCAGCCCTGCTACCCGCCGACGCTGGACGCGCTCCTGGGCATGGGCGCCGAGGTCGTCACCGTCCGCACACGGTTCGAGGACGGCTACCGGATCGACCTCGACGCGTTCGCCGCCCGGCTGTCGCCCCGAACCCGGCTGGTCATGTTCGCGTCGCCGCAGAATCCGTCGGGCGTGGCGCTCACCGATGCCGAGGTGGAGCAGATGCTCTCGGCCATGTCACGCTCCTGCCCGGACGCGCTGCTGCTGATCGACGAAACGTTCCGCGAGGCCACCTACGCCGGCGCGGCGCCCGCGCCCAGCTTCGCCGGGCGGTCGCCCCGGCTGCTCACCTGCGGCTCGCTGTCCAAGGCCTACGGCGCGCCCGGCCTGCGGATCGGCTGGCTGACCGCCTGCGATCCCGGGCTCTACGACCAGCTCCGGCTGGCCAAGTTCAACTCCGCGCTGTCTTGCGGAGCCCTCGACGAGTTCCTCGCCATCCATCTGTTGAAGCGGGCCGACGAGATGCTCGCGGCGCGCGGCGAGGTCCTGGCCGAGGCCCTGGGCGTGATCGAACGCTGGATCAAGGAGGAGGCCGGCCGCCTGCACTGGCTGCCGCCGGAGGCGGGCGCATTCTGCTGCGTGCAGCTCGACCCGGGCACGTTCGGGCCGCGGCGCATCGACCGCTTCCACGCCCATCTCGAGGCGGAGCGGACCCAGGTGGCCCGCGGGCCCTGGTTCGGCGACAGCGCCCACATCATCCGGCTCGGCTTCGCCCACGAGCCCGTGGACCGTCTCCAGCAGGGACTGGAGATCATCGGTGCCGCGGTCGAGGCCGCCCTGGGCTCCGCGGCCGGCTGAGGTTCCCGCGCGTGCTCCCGGGCCCGGGCGGGGCGCCTAGGTACGCCTAGATACGAGATACGCCTAGATAATTGGGCGCATGGGAGAACGACCGGTGACGGCACCGCTCGACGGGATGCTCGTGGTGGCGCTCGAGCAGGCGGTGGCCGCGCCGTTCGCCACCCGCCAGCTCGCAGACCTGGGCGCGCGCGTGATCAAGATCGAACGGCCGGGCCGGGGGGACTTCGCCCGTGACTTCGACAGCGCGGCCGGTGACGGCATGTCGAGCTGGTTCGTGTGGCTGAACCGGTCCAAGGAGTCCGTCGTCCTCGACCTGAAGACCGGCCCGGGCCGGGAGGCGCTGGACGCGCTGATCGGACGGGCCGACGCGTTCGTGTGCAATCTCGCCCCGGGGGCGATCCGGCGGCTCGGGCTGGAGGCGGCCGACCTGGCGGCCCGGCATCCGCGGCTGGTGGCCTGCCAGCTCAGCGGTTACGGAGACACCGGCCCTTACGCCGGCCGCAAGGCCTACGACCTGCTGGTCCAGGCCGAGGCCGGGGTGCTGGCCGTCACCGGGTCGCCGGACGAGCCGGCCAAGGCCGGCATCAGCGTCGCCGACATCGCCTGCGGGATGTACGCCTACGCCAGCATCCTGGCCGCGCTGCTGCGCCGGGAGCGGACCGGACAGGGCGACGCGGTGACGATCTCGCTGCTGGACGCGCTGGCCGAGTGGATGTCACATCCGCTGCTGGCCGCGCAGCTGACCGGCACGGCCCCGCCGCGAACCGGCGCCCGGCACCCCGGCATCGTGCCCTACGGCGGGTACACGACGGCCGACGGGCAAGAGATCATGCTGGCCGTGCAGAACGAGGCCGAGTGGGAGCGGCTCTGCCGGGAGGTCCTCGACATGCCCGCCATGGCGGCCGACCAGCGGTTCGCCGGGAACGAGAGCCGGGTGGCCCGGCGCGCCGAGGTCGAGGAGCGCCTGGCCCGGGCGGTCGCCGCGCTCCCGGCGGCGGAACTGCTGCGGCGGCTGGACGAGGCCCAGATCGCCTACGCCTCCATGCGCCAGGTGGCACAGGTGCTGGCCCACCCGCAACTGGCCGGCCGGTGGACCCCGATCGGGGCCGGCGACCGCGCGGTCGACGTGCTGCCCCCGCCCGCCAGGCACGCCGGGTTCGCCCCCCCGCTCGGCCCGGTGCCCCGGCTGGGCGAGCACACCGGGGCGGTCCTGGCCGAGCTGGGCCTCGGCCAGGACCGGGAGGCTTCGCATTGACTCTGGTCACCGTCGACGCGCACCCGGTGGCCGCGCTCACCGCGCTGTTCGACGACGGCCTCCCGGCGCCCGGTCCCGGCGATCC
>JASHUI010000606.1:0-3883 GCA_030040095.1 Streptosporangiaceae bacterium
GTTCGGCCTGCCATGCCCGAACCGCGCCAGCCACGCGACATTCAGGAGGTACGCAGATGGGAACACAGCCAGCAAAAGGCCGTCAGGGAATCCCAGGATCAGAGGCGCACTGGGTGAAAAGCTCGGCCAGCTTTTCCAACGGCAACTGCGTCGAAGTGGCGCACCTGCCGGACGGCCGGGTCGGTGTCCGCCATAGCCAGGATCCGCGAGGCCCGGTGCTGTCGTTTACGCCAGGTGAATGGCGGGCTTTCCTCGACGGAGCGCGAAACGGGGAATTCGACCGCATTGCCGAACAATGAGATCAGCGCGGACTGTCACACTTACCCGGAACCCGCGAGGGCTGGTGCCACCGGGCAAACTGTCATGAGACCAGCATCACCCGTGCTCTGTCCGCGGTTGTCAATGGTTTGTCGGAATCGCGCTTGGCCCTGTCCGACACGGACCGCGCTGGGCTTGGATGGGTCCACGTGATCCGGCGGCTGTAGCCGCGGATCAGCCACCGAAGAGGCGGGCGCACTAAGTCCGGGACTGACCCGGCGTTACGTGCGGCGCCGCGAGCGAGAGAGGATAGGGACCTGCGCTGCTCGGCCTGGCCGTCGACGGCTTTCCGGGCCGCCGTGATGGCGGCGTACACGTTAGGAGAAGGGTTCCGGGACGCTGCTCCCGCGAGAGCCGGGGCGGGATTCCGTTATGCGAGCGACAATCGCGCGCTGCGCCTGATCCGGCCGCTTCATGCAGGCCGCATCGAATGGTCTGGGTGCCCGGCGGTGGTAGCCGCACCGGCGGTCGCAGACAGCATCCAGGGCCTGTTCGACGGGCTGGTACCTGCGGAGGTCATCGAGGCATATGACCGGCTCCTGGCCACCGACGGGTGCGCGAAGGATCAGGCCGAGGCCCTGGTCGGAGGCGCCGGGCTGGTACGCGCGCTTACCGAACGCGGCATGGCACACATCCAGCCGCACACGCCCGCTGATCCGGCCTGGTTGCGCCCGGCGTCGCCAGATCTGGCGCTGCAGGGCGTACTGGCCGGTCATCAGCACCGGCTGGCGCGGGACCAGGAACTGCTGCTGGAGGGAAGCCGGCGCCTCGCCGATGCTCAGGCCCGGTTCGGGCCCGGTGTGAACGGCCGCCTCCCCGAGCATCTGGTCTCGGTCGTGTCCGACCCGGCCCAGATCAGCGAGCTGTCGGCCTCGCTGGTCAACTCGGCGCGGCGAGACTGGATGACGCTGGAGAACCTGCGCACCGAGATGCCGCTGACCGAGGACTTCGCCCAGCCGCCGCTACCCGCCTCGGGCGGGATGGTGCGGTGCCGGTCGATCTACGACGCCGCGGCGATGGACGACCCGGTCGCGCGGCGGATCATCCGCGGCTGCGCCGAGGCGGGAGAGCAGGCCCGGCTGCTGCCGGCGGTGCCGATGAAGATGAAGCTCGCCGACCACACCACCGCGATGCTGCCGCTGACCCCGGCCGGAACCGCCGGCGCGCTGGTGATCCGCGCTCCGGTGATCATCGCGGCGTTGCGGGAGTACTTCGAGATGCTGTGGCAGCGGGCCACCCCGCTCGGCTCGCAGCGGCCCGCGGCGCCGCCGGACCGGCTGACCCGGGCACAGCAGACGGTCCTGGAGCTGATGGCCGAAGGGCTGCACGACGACGCGATCGCTCGCCGGGCCGGGATCAGCACCACAACCGTGCGACGGCACATCGCGGCCATCATGGACCGGCTCGATGTCACCAGCAGGTTCGCCGCTGGGGCGGCGGCGCAGCGCCGCGGATGGATCGGCTAGGTGTGCTCAGGTCGGCGGTTCGTCGGCGGCGGGGTTCCAGCGGGGTCGCTGAGTGGTGGAGTGCTGGTTGCGGGCGTCGCGGCGTTGCTGAAGATAGAGGCCCGCCGACAGCAGGATTCCGAGGACGATGACGGCGGCGACGATGAGGTACATGCCGACGTAGCGGTGGCTGAACATCGACAGGTTCGGGTCGACCTGGGAGGCGTTGATCCCCAGGTAGGCCAGGATCAGGCTGGCCGGGACCGCGACCGCGGACACGAACCCGACGGCGACCGCGTACCGGACCCGCCGGTTGTCATCGAAGCGCCGCTCGATGCTCTCGATCGCGGTGAGCTCGGCGTGGATCGCGGCGCTGAGGCGTTGCAGCATCCGGCCCGCGGTGGCCGCCCTGGCGGCCAGGCCCATAGATTCGTACAGGGCGTTGTGGAAGCTTTCGGCACGCAGCGAGGGGACGAGCAGGCCGAGGTCGGCGGTGGCTTCGACGCTGTAGGACAGTTCGAGTTCCAGGTCGCCGAGCTGGTCGGCGATGGTTTCCAGGGTGCGCCGCCGGGCCTGAGTGCTGCCGTCGGCGGCTTCGAAGGTGCGGAACTGGCGCACGTCGGCGTGGGCGGCGTGGCGGATCGCCCGCAGCTGCGCCGCGGCGGCGACGGCCTGGACCGCGGAGACGAAGATCGAGTTGGCGATGAAGTCCGGGTGGCCGCAGACCACGCTCACATACGGGCCGACCGCGGCCAGCCACCCGGGTCGGCGGTTGAGCTCGGCCGGGTACCGGATCGCGCTGTATTCGCGCCGGTAAGGCTGGTCGGCGCGGTAGATCAGCCGCTGGATCAGGTCTTCACCATCGGCGACATCGGCCGCTGGTGACTCGTCGAAGACAAGCTCGTGACGTTCAGGAAGGAACTCATCCCCGCCGGTGGTGGCCGCACCGAGCTGCGCCGCGATGGTGCGCGCATGCTCGGTGATCGTCGCCGTGCCGGCGTGCACGTCGGCGAAGTAGCAGTCCTCCAGCAGGTCGATGACCTCGATCAGCTCGCAGCGCACGTCCAGGCTGAGCGCGGCCACGACCTGCCCCGACGGCAGCGCGAACAGCCAGGCCCTGGCGCCGGTCAGCGTCCCCGCGTGCTGCCAGCGCGCGAACCGCAGCGTGCCGGCATCCAGCGCCTCCTGATGTAAGACCGCCGGGAGCTGGTCAGCCGACAGCCGGTAATACCGCTCAAACCGCCACAGCCGCAGATGCCCCGGCAGATCACCGTTCCCGGCGGTTCCGCGCAGGTGCCAGGGCGTGGCATAGATGCTGGTGACCCGGATTTTTTCTTGAACGTTACGCCGCGCTGCGGGTCCGCTCCGCTGGGTCGGCCTGCGCGGGGGCTGGTCAGAAGAAGTGCCAGGCACGTGCGAAATCTCTTTCCCGCAAGGAGCCGACCCGCAAAGCGAACTCGGCTGCGACGGCTGGGGACTCCCCGATGTTCTGCATGATCCACGTCGTCATCGTCAGCTCCCGGACCTCCCGCAGCACCGGGTACCCCGGCCAGGTCCGGACGTCGAAGCCGTAGGCGCCGGCGAACTCCCGGTACTGCTGTTCCGGTCGGCCGTACCGCTCCACCCCGATCGCGGTGGGCAGCAGGTCCCACTCCCGCGGCCCGGTCATGGCTGACTCGAAATCCAGCAGCACCACCTGGCCGTGGTCGGTGAGCAGGTTGCTGGTGTGCGCGTCTCCGTGGATGGGCCCGCGCGGCAACGCGAACTCCAGATGCTGCAGCTCGCCGTTCAGCTCGTCGCAACGCTGGCACAGGAAGTCGCGGTCAGCGCCGGTGACGTTCTCGGCGCTGGCCAGCCGGGAGATCGAGGTGCGCAGCGGATCGAACGCGGCCAGCTCGCACGGGCAGTCCGGGGTCTTGTGGAAGGCGGCGAGCAGGCGGGCCAGGTCGATGTGGGTGGGTGCCGGGTCGCCGCCGGTGACCGTGTGCCAGAACGTGACCGGGTGGTCGTTGACCAGGATGGGCTGGTCGATCTCGTCCACGACGTGGACCGCAGGCACGTTGCTGGCGGCCAGCCAGCGGGCGACGCACAGCTCGCGCTGGACCCGGGACAGCCGGTCG
>JASHUI010000607.1:0-4567 GCA_030040095.1 Streptosporangiaceae bacterium
GAGCGCGCTGGACCTGCTGCTGTCCGACGCGGCGCTCGGGGTGCTGCGCCGGTTCCTGCCCGGGTCGTCCTTCCTGCGCTTCGCCCTGGCCCTGGCCAGCAGGCCCGGCCTGGTCGCCAGCCGCGGCGCGTCCCTGGCCAGCGAACTGGCCGCGGTGGCGGCCGGCCGCTCGGCCATCGCCCCTGGCCGCAAGGACCGGCGGTTCGCCGACCCCTCCTGGTCGAGCAACCCGCTGCTGGCCCGCACCGTGCAGGCCTACCTGGCCTGGGCGGGCACGGTCGAGTCGCTGCTGGCCGACGCCGATCTCGACTGGCGCGACCACGAGCGGATGCGGTTCGTGCTGAGCAACCTCATCGACGCCGCCTCGCCAAGCAACAACCCGCTGATCAGCCCGGTGGCATGGAAGGCACTGATCGACAGCGGCGGCCTGAGCGCGCTGCGCGGCCTGCGCTCGCTGCTGTCGGACCTGTCCTCGGCGCCTCGGGTGCCCACCATGGTGGCGCCGGGCGCGTTCGAGGTCGGCCGCGATCTCGCGGTCACGCCCGGGGAGGTCGTGGCGCGGTCCGACATCTGTGAGCTGATCCGCTACGCCACGCCTCTCCCTACCGTGTATCGCTATCCGCTCGTCATCGTGCCGCCAATGATCAACAAGTACTACATCACCGACCTGGCGCCTGGCCGCAGCATGATCGAGTACCTCGTGGGCCAGGGCCACCAGGTGTTCGTGATCTCGTGGCGGAACCCGGACGCCCGGCATCGCGACTGGAACCTGGACAGCTACGGCTCGGCGATCGTGGAGGCGATGGGCGCCGCGCGCACGATCTGCCGCGCCCCCAAGGCCAGCCTGTGCGCGCTGTGCTCGGGCGGCATCGCCTCCGCCATGGTGGCCGCGCACCTGGCCGACGTGGGCCGGCTGGACGAGCTGGCCACCCTGTGCCTGGGCGTGACCGTGCTGGACCAGTCGCACGCGGGCACGGCCGCGGCCATGATCGACCGCCGCACGGCGGCGCTGGCCACCGCGGTCTCATATTCCCGCGGCTACCTGGACGGCCGGGCCCTGGCCGAGGTCTTCGCCTGGCTCCGGCCTGGCGACCTGATCTGGAACTACTGGGTCAACAACTACCTGCAAGGGCTGGCGCCGCCGTCGTTCGACATCCTGTACTGGAATGCCGACACCACCCGGCTGCCCGCCGCCGTGCACCGCGACTTCATCGAGATCGCCCTGTCCAACGCGCTGACCAAGCCGGACCAGGCCTCGATGCTCGGCTCGCCGGTCGACCTGTCCAAGGTCGACGTCGACTCCTACGTGATCGCCGGGATCGCCGATCACCTGTGCCCGTGGCAGTCCTGCTACCGCAGCACCCAGCTGCTCGGCGGCAGCACCCGGTTCGTGCTGTCCACCAGCGGCCACATCGCGTCCATGGTCAACCCGCCGGGCAACCCCAAGGCCACCTTCCAGACCGCCCCGGACAACCCGCCCGAGCCTGCGGACTGGCTCCGGCAGGCGCAGACCGTGCCGGGCAGCTGGTGGCCGGACTACTCGGCCTGGCTGGCCGAGCGCAGCGGCGGGCAACGGGACCGGCTGGACGAACCCGGCGGCGGCTTCGCGCCGATGGAGGCCGCGCCCGGCAGCTACGTGCACGATCGCTAGCGGACCCCCATGCTGATCAGGAAACGAGCCGCCAAGGCGGAGATACGCAGCATCGTCGTGGCCGGGCAGCCGCTGCGGGTCGCGGTCCGCCACGGTGACGGCAAACGCGTTCCGCTGCTGCTGTGCAACGGCATCGGGGCCAGCCTGGACCTGCTCCAGCCCTTCGTGGACGCGCTCGCGCCGTCGCTCGAGGTCATCCGCTTCGACGTGCCCGGCGTGGGCGGCTCGCCGCTGCCGGCCTGGCCGTACCGGTTCCCGGGCCTGTGCCGGCTGGTGAGCCAGATGCTGGACACGCTCGGGTACGACGACGCCGTCGACGTGCTCGGGATCTCCTGGGGCGGAGGCCTGGCCCAGACGTTCGCCGGCGTCCAGCGCAGCCGGTGCCGGCGCTTGGTGCTGGTGGCCACGTCCACCGGGTCCCTCAGTCTCCCGGCCAGGCCGGGCGTGCTGGCCCGGATGGCCACCCCGCGGCGCTACCTCGATCCCGGGTACCTCGAGCGGATGGCCCCGGAGCTGTACGGGGGCAGCGCCCGGGACGACCCTCAGCGCGTCGCGTCGATGATGCACGGCGAGAGCCGCGTCGGGTCGGCGCGGGGCTACCTGTACCAGCTCAGCGCCGGGGCGGGCTGGACCAGCCTGCCGTTCCTGCCGTGGCTCCGGCAGCCCACGCTGATCCTGGCCGGGGACGACGACCCGCTGATCCCGCTGGCCAACGCCAGGCTCATGCGGCGGCTCATCCCGAACGCGCGGCTGCACGTGTATCAAGGCGGCCACCTGAGCCTGGTCACCGAGGCCGGCGAGCTGGCCCAGGTCGTGGACCGGTTCCTGGCCGCCGAAGACCCGGCCGCCATCCGCGACCACCCGCCGAGGAGGAGCCCATGACCAGCGCGCCCGAGAGTGACTTCTACTCGCTCGAGCTACTGCTCGACCCGGCCGGGCAGGAGCGGCTGCAGCGGGTCAGGGAGTTCATGGAGAAGGAGATCGAGCCGGTCATCAACAGGTACTGGACCCGGGAGGAGTTCCCGCGCGAGCTCATTCCCGCGATCGGCCAGCTCGGGATCGCCGGCCTGGCCTACAACGGCTACGGCTGCCCCGGCGGCGGCAACCTGCTCGACGGCATGGTGGCCATGGAACTGGCCCGGGTCGACTCGTCCATGGCCACGTTCTTCGGCGTGCACAGCGGGCTGGCCATGGGGTCGATCTACCTGTGCGGCTCGGACGAGCAGAAGCGGCGCTGGCTGCCCGCGATGGCCAGGATGGAGAAGATCGGCGCGTTCGGCCTGACCGAGCCCGACGTGGGCTCCGGCGCGGCCCGGGGCCTGACCACGACCGCGCGGCGGGTCGGCGATGAGTGGGTGCTGGACGGGCAGAAGAAGTGGATCGGCAACGCCACCTTCGCCGACCACGTGGTCATCTGGGCCCGGGACGTGGCCGACAACCAGGTCAAGGGCTTCGTGGTGGAGCCGCCCGCCGCCGGGTTCTCGACCACCAAGATGAAGGACAAGATCGCGCTGCGGGTGGTGCAGAACGCGGTCATCACCCTGGACGGGGTGCGCGTGCCCGAGGCCAGCCGGCTGCAGAACGCGGCCTCGTTCCGCGACACCGCGGCGGTGCTGCGGCTGACCCGGGCGGGCGTGGCCTGGATGGCGGTCGGCTGCGCCCGCGGCGCCTACGAGCACGCCCTGGCCTACGCCAAGCAGCGGCAGCAGTTCGGCCGGCCGATCGCCGGGTTCCAGCTGGTCCAGGACCAGCTGGTCCGGATGCTGGCCAACGTGACCTCCTCGGCCTGCCTGTGCGTCAGGCTGTCCCAGCTGCAGGAGGCCGGCCTGGCCGACGACCAGCACTCGGCGCTGGCCAAGGCGTTCTGCACGGTGCGCATGCGGGAGACCGTCGGGCTGGCCCGGGAGCTGCTCGGCGGCAACGGGATCCTGCTCGAATACCACGTGGGCCGGTTCGTGGCCGACGCCGAGGCGATCTACTCCTACGAGGGGACCAGGGAGATCAACACGCTGATCGTCGGCCGTTCCATCACCGGCACCAGCGCGTTCGTCTAGCGACGCGGCGCCGGCCGGCGGCCGCCCGCGGCCCGTTCCGCCGCGGGTAGCCTGGCGGCCGTGCGTCTGACAACGTTCTGGGACCGGATGAACGCGCAGTTCGGGGAGGCCTACGCGCAGAGCGTGGCCAAGGATCAGGTGCTGGCCGCGCTGGGCGACCGCACGGTGAACCAGGCCCTGGCCGACGGCCAGGACGCGAAGACCGTGTGGCGCGCGGTGTGCGAGACCTTCGACGTGCCCGAGCGTCTGCGCTGACGCGGTGAGCCCCCCGCAGCGCCGTCTGGTGCTCGTGTCCGGGTGCCCGGGAGCGGGCAAGACCACCTTGGCCGTGCCGCTGGCCGCCGAACTCGGGTTCACGCTCCTGGCCAAGGACCGGATCAAGGAGGCCCTGCACGACGGCTTAGGGGCACCGGTGGCGGACCGGGCCTGGTCGAGGCGGCTCGGGGCGGCCGCCATGGAGCTGCTCTGGACCATGGCCGCCGACGCGCCCTCGGTTGTGCTCGAGGCCAATTTCCGGCCCCGTAGTGCCTACGAGCGGGGCCGGATCGGTGCGCTTGCGGCCCGCCCGGTCGAGGTGCACTGCGCCTGCCCGCTGGCCCTGGCCGCCCGGCGGTACAACCAGCGCGCCGGGGCCCGCCACCCGGTACACGTCGTGGAGGAGCTGGCCGCGGACGACCTGGCCGAGTTCGACCGGCCGATCGGCATCGGCGACGTGATCGCGGTGGACACGACCGGCCCGGTGGACGTCGCGGCGCTGGCCGGCCAGGTCCGGGAATGCCTTCGCGCGCCCGCTTGATGCCGCCCGCCCGCTGCCGCAGTCCGGCCGCCCGCTGCTGCTGCCGCACGCCCGCCCGCTGCCGTC
>JASHUI010000004.1:0-6551 GCA_030040095.1 Streptosporangiaceae bacterium
GCTGACCGGCGGGATCGGGTCCGGGAAGAGCGAGGTGTCGCGGCGGCTGGCCGCGCAGGGCGCGGTGGTCATGGCGCCCCTCCTCCCGTCGCGGGCCTATCGCTATTGTGTTCGATATTATATCACGCCATGGTTGGGCATGCCAAGTGACGGGGCGTTCGGACAAGGCATCGACGCCTCGGCGGGGCTGCCGAGGATCCGGTCGCTGGGCCGCTTGTCGCCGTGGTGTCCTGGCGCCTGATCTTCTTCATCAACCTGCCGCTGGCCGCCCTGGTCCTGGCCGTGATCAGCGCCTCGCGCGCGTCGTACTCGCCGGACAGCAGCGTCCTGATCTCCAGCTGGTCGATCTCCTTGCGGAGGTAGGCCAGGTCACGGGAGGCCTCCTCCCTGGCCGCCTCGTCGTGGTAGCTGTCGGCGAGCTCGAACATCGTCTTGGTGTCTTCCAGGCGGCGGTGCAGGCCTTCCAGGCGGGCCAGCTCTCCGTCGAGATAGGACAGCCGGCGGGTGACAGCCTGCGCCTGCTCCTGGTCCTCCCACAGCCCAGGCTCGCCGGCGCGCTCGCGCAGCCCGTCGGCCTCCTTCCGCATGGCGTCAGGGCCAAGGACAGCTTCTACAGTGGCGAGTTTCGATGACAGTTCCGAGATTTCGCCCGCAGGGTCCGTAGCCATGCCGGAAAGCCTACGTCAGGCTGGCATGTCCGCTTGTCGCCATGCCAGGTTCCGCCCAAGCTATCGTTTGCAAAGGAGACAAACGTTAGCGACTATGTCGGGGAGTGATCACAGATTTCGGTTGATATCGGTCAGGAGGAGCCCGAGGCCGGCCTGACATTTGACCGGGTCCAGGCCGCCGCCGCCCGGCTGTCGGGCGTCGCCCACCGTACCCCGCTGTTGCAGTCGACCGCCCTGAACGCCCGGTGCGGCGCCCAGGTGTGGCTCAAGGCCGAGCCGTTCCAGCGCAGCGGCTCGTTCAAGTTCCGCGGCGCCTACAACCGCCTCAGCCTGCTGTCCGCGGCCGAACGCGAGCGCGGGGTGGTGGCGTACTCCTCCGGCAACCACGGGGGCGCCGTCGCGCTCGCCGCCTCGCTGCTGGGCATCCACGCGGTGGTGGTCGTCCCGGCCACGGGCTCGCCGGCCAAGCTGGCCGCGATCGAGGGCTACGGCGCCGAACTGCGCCGCTACGACCCGGCCACCGAGCGCCGGGAGGCGGTGGCCGCCGACCTGGCCGAGCAGCGGTCGCTGACGATCATCAGGCCGTTCGACGACTACGACGTGATGGCCGGGCAGGGCACGCTGGGCGTGGAGCTGGCCGAGCAGGCGGGCGAGCTCGACCTGGTCCTGGTGCCGATCGGCGGCGGCGGGCTGGCCGCGGGCGTCAGCACCGCGATCACCGCGCTGCGGCCGGGGACCGCGATCATCGGGGTCGAACCGGCCCGGGCCGACGACACCCGCCGGTCGCTGCGCGCGGGCCACCGGATCACCCTGGACCGGGTGGACACGATCGCGGACGGGCTGCGGGCCTCCACGCCCGGAGAGCGCACGTTCGCCGTCAACCGCCGGCTGCTCGAGGACGTGGTCGCCGTCGAAGAGACCGCGATCGTGGAGGCCATGCGGTTCTGCTTCACCAGGCTCAAGATCGTGGTCGAGCCCAGCGGGGCGGTGCCGCTGGCCGCGCTGCTCTCGGGCGCGGTGGCGCCGGGCAGGCGGACCGCGGTCGTGCTGTCCGGCGGCAACATCGACCCCGCGGACTTCGCGGCCCTGCTGGCCCCGCCCGGCGGGATGGTGGGCTAGCGGCCTAGCCGGGCAGCGAGCTCGCGGTCACCAGGGTGCGGACGGCCCGGACCGCCACCGAGAGCGTGGCCACGGTGAACCGGTCGGTCTGCCAGATCTCGGTCAGCGTCTGGCCCGCCCGGCGCACCGCCGAGTCGTTGCGTTCGACCCAGGCGGCCAGCCGCTGGTCCGGGCTGCCCGGCCCGGTCACCCCGAGCACATCGGCGGCCAGCGCCGCGTGCGCGCTGTACAGGTCGTCGCGCAGCGCCGCCCGGGCCATCGTGTTCCACCGGTCGTCGCGCGGCAGCGCGGTGATCCGGTCCCGCAGCCGGGTGATCTGCAGCCGGTCCGCCAGGTCGAAGTAGACCTCCGCGGTCTCCTCGACCGGCCGCCCGATCCGTGCCGCGATGTCGACGATGTCGAACGCCGCGTAGGCCGGCACCATGGCCGCGGTCCGCTCGGCCAGCCCCAGCGGCACCCCGCGGGAGGTGAACGAGTCCCGGCGCTCGTCGAATCCGGTCAGGTCGCTCCCGGTGAGCAGTTTGGGCAGGCCGGAGCCCACGGTCAGCACGCCGTCGGCCAGGAAGTCGATCGTGGCCTGGATGTCGAACGGCGGGCGCCGGTTGTGCAGCAGCCACCGCACGGCCCGCTCGGTCAGCTTGCGGCCCTCCAGCGCGAGCAGGATCTGCACCGAGGTGTCCACCAGCCCGTCCAGCGCCTCGACCTGGCTCCAGAAGCCGGCCATGTCGAACACATCCCGGGCCACCAGCCAGGCCGCGGTGATATCCGGGACCGATGCGCCCGTTTCCTCGTTCAGCCGGAACGCGAACGTCGTCCCCGATCGATCGACCATGTCGTTGACCACGGCCGTGGTGATGATCTCCCGGTGCAGGCGGTGTGACCCCATCCGGGCGGCATAGCGCTCCCGAAGCGGTGCCGGGAAATAGTCGGTCAGCACCCGGCGCAGGTACGGGTCATCGGGCAGGCCGGAGGCGAGCAGCTCCTGCCCAGCGGCGATCTTGGTCTGGGCGAGCAGGACGGAGAACTCCGGCCCGGTCAGGCCGGTACCGGCCGACCGGCGCTCGGCGATCTCCTTGTCCCCGGGCAGCACGTCCAGCCGCCGGCTGATCCGGTGGTCGCGCTCCAGCTTGCGGATGTAGCGGGCGTGCACGTGCAGCATCTGCCCCGCCTGGGCCCGGGCCGCGGCCAGGGTCCGGTTCTGCTGGTAGTTGTGCACCAGCACCAGGCTGGCCACCTCGCCGGTCATCTCGTGCAGCAGCGGGCCCCGGTCGGCGGGCGCCAGCTCGCCGTCGCGGACCACGCCGTCCAGCAGGATCTTGATGTTGACCTCGTGGTCGGAGGTGTCCACGCCCGCGGAGTTGTCGATGAAGTCGGTGTTCACCAGCCCGCCGCCCAGCGCGTACTCGACCCTGGCCTCCTGGGTCAGGCCCAGGTTGCCGCCCTCGCCGACCACGCGCGCCCGCAACTCCGACGCGTCCACCCGGACCGCGTCGTTCGTCCGGTCTCCGGCGTCCGCGTCCGTCTGCGTGGTCGCCTTGACGTAGGTGCCGATCCCGCCGTTCCAGAGCAGGTCCACCGGGGCGCGCAGCACGGCCGAGATCAGCTGGTCCGGCGACAGCGCCGCCAGGCCGGGCTCGAGGCCGAGCGCCATCCGGGCCTGCGGCGAGACCGGGACCGACTTGGCCGTCCGCGGCCACACGCCGCCGCCCTCGGAGATCAGCGACGGTTCGTAGTCGGCCCAGGAGGACCGCTCGAGCGCGAACAGCCGCTGCCGCTCGGCGAAGCTGGCCCTCGGGTCGGGGTCGGGGTCGATGAACACGTGCCGGTGGTCGAACGCCGCGACCAGCCGGATGTGCTCGGACAGCAGCATGCCGTTGCCGAACACGTCGCCGGACATGTCGCCGATCCCGACCACGGTGAAGTCGGTCTGGTCGACGTCGATCCCCAGGGTCTGGAAGTGATACCTGACCGACTCCCACGCGCCCCGCGCGGTGATCCCCATCTTCTTGTGGTCGTAGCCCTCCGATCCGCCGGAGGCGAACGCATCCCCGAGCCAGAAGCCGCGGCTCTGCGCGATCTCGTTCGCGGTGTCGGAGAACGTCGCGGTGCCCTTGTCGGCGGCCACCACGAGGTAGGGGTCGTCCCGGTCCAGGCGGACCACCCGCACGGGCGGCACCACGTGCCCGGCCTCGATGTTGTCGGTGACGTCCAGCATCGCGCTGATGAAGTAGCGGTAGCAGGCGAGCACCTCGCCCTGGTAGGCCTCACGGTCGCCGGGGTCGGGCAGCTGCTTGCAGACGAAGCCGCCCTTGGCGCCGGACGGCACGATGACCGAGTTCTTCACCTCCTGCGCCTTGGCCAGGCCCAGGATCTCGGTGCGGAAATCCTCCCGCCGGTCCGACCAGCGCAGCCCTCCCCTGGCCACGTCGGCGAACCTGAGATGCACCGCCTCGAACCTCGGCGAATAGACGAACAGCTCGAACGCCGGCCGCGGTGCGGGCAGGTCGGGCACCCGCGCGGCGTCGAGCTTGACCACCAGGTAGGGGGCGGCCGGCGCGGGCGGCGGCGGGTCTGTGAAGTAGTTGGTCCGCAGCGTGGCCTGGATGAGGCCCCAGTAGGCGCGCAGGATGCGGTCCTGGTCGAGGCTGGCGACCTCGTCAAGCTCACCCCGGATCTCCTCGGCGATGGCCTCGCTGCGCTCGCCCTCCCCCAGCTGGCGGTCGGGGTCGAACCGCGACTCGAACAGCCGCACCAGCAGCCGGGTGACGGTGATGTTCGACCGCAGCACGCGCTCGATATAGCTCTGGCTGAACGTGCTGCCCGCCTGACGCAGGTACTTGGCGTACGCGCGCAGCACCACCACCTGCCGCCAGGTCAGGTGACCGTCCAGGACCAGCGCGTTGAACGCGTCGTCCTCGACGTCGCCGTGCCAGAGCGCGGTCAGCGCGCTCTCGAACAGCTCCTTGACCGACGCCACCGACGACGGCCGCGAGGCCGGGTCCTGGGCTGCCCCGCTGCGGCGCAGCCCGAAGTCGTAGATCCAGAACGGCTCGGTCGCCGAGAACTCGTACGGGTGCTCGTCGACCACCTCCAGCCCCATGTGCTGCAGCCTGGGCAGCACGTCGGTCAGCGTGATCGGTGACCCGGTGCGGTAGATCGACAGCCGCCACACCCGCTCCCGGCCGTCCGCGGGCTCGGCCTCGTCGTCGATCGGCACCCCGCCCACGTAGCCCTCGGACTCCCACAGGTCGAACGCGACGCTCTCGCCCGACTCGCGCAGCTCGAGGATCCTCTTCAGGTCGTCGACGGCGACGGCGGCCGGCACGTCGGTCTTGTACGACTGCGGGATGCGCTCGCCGCTGCACATGGTCAGCAGCGTGTGCGCGCGCTCCTCGCCCAGCTGGCAGAGCGCCTCCTCGGCCAGGTCGTCGTCCCAGGACCGGACCACGGCGGCGACCCGGGCCTCCAGCTCGTCCTGGTTCACCTCGGGCAGCATGTGGCCGCGCGAGGCCCGCACCACGATGTGCAGGCGCGCCACCGGCGACTCGCCCACCATCACGCTGTAGTCCACCGCGCCGCCGTCGAGCGCTTTTCGCAGGATCTCCTGGGTGCGCAGCCTGACCTGGGTGGTGTACCGGTCCCTGGGCAGGTACACCAGGCAGGACATGTACCGGCCGTAGACGTCACGGCGCAGGAACAGCCGGGTCTGGGTGCGCTCGCGCAGCCGCAGCACGCCCTCGGCGATCGGGGTCAGCTGGGCCACCGAGGTCTGGAACAGCTCCTCGCGCGGGTAGTTCTCCAGGAACTCGGCGACGTCCTTGCCGTCGTGGCTGTCGGCCGCGATGCCGGTGGCCGCGAGCACGTCGATGAGCTTGCGGCGCAGCACCGGGATCCTGGTGATGCTCTCGGTGTAGGCGTCGTGGGTGTACAGGCCAAGGAACCGGTACTCGCCGGTCACGGTGCCGTCGTCGCCGGTTCTCTTGATGGCCACGTAGTCGAGGTAGGTCGGCCGGTGCACGGTCGAGCGCGAGTTGGCCTTGGTCAGGATCAGCAGCTGCGGGTCGCGGGCCCGGGCGCGCACCTCGGGCGGCAGCGCGGCGAACGAGTTCGAGCCCGCCTGGTCGTGCCGCAAGATGCCGAGGCCGGTCCCGGCCACCGCGCGCAGCGCCATCCCGTCCGGCCCGTCCTCCAGGTCGTACTCGCGGTAGCCGAGGAACGTGAAGTGACCCTCGGCCAGCCAGCGGAGCAGGGCCTCGGCCTCGGCCGGCGACTCCCCGCCCTCGGGGACCTCGGCGTCCGACACCGTGGCCAGATGCTCGGCCAGGTGCACCGCCTTGGCCTGCATGCGGGGCCAGTCCTCGACCGCCACCCGCACGTCACCGAGCACCCTTTCCAGGTCCCGCTGCACCGTGACGGCCTCGCCCTCGGGCAGCCGGCCGATCTCGATGTGGATCCACGACTCGGCGATCTCGTCATGTGCCAGCCGCTCCCCGTCGACCAGCCCGATCACGCCGCGCAGCTCTCCGGTGATGCTGCGGCTGATGAGGAACTGCGGGTGCACGAGCAGGTGCGCGTGGGCGGAGTGCCGGCGCAGCTCCATCCGCACCGAGTCCACGAGGAACGGCATGTCGTCGGTGACGATGTCGACGACGTCCCTGGCCGGGGAGCAGGCCGCCGCCTCGCCGCGGCGCACCCGCACCAGGGCCCGGCCCTGCGGCCGGTGCGCGGCGAACTTGGCCTGCTCGATCGCCACCGCCGCCAGCC
>JASHUI010000608.1:0-6422 GCA_030040095.1 Streptosporangiaceae bacterium
CCTCTCATGGGAATCCCCCGTCGTCGGCATCACTGCCCCCGTCGACCATTCCTGAAGACCTCGGCGAGCGTACCAAACGCTCATAACTTTGGCGTAACCGGCCATGAGCCACTTTCTTTGACAGACTGGGAGGTTGGTCACACCGAAGTGACGCGGATTCGCATTCATCGCCCGTTTCCCGGCCGGGGCGGCGGTTCAGGGGGCGCCGGTGTCGGGATTCGCGTCCGGCATGCCCGAGCAGATGTTCGCGGCGGCGTTGCGGGTCTCGATCGCCGCCGACTGGCCGGGCACCGCGGGCTGCTGGCCGTCCGGCTGCTGGCCGGCCGTCGGCGCCGCGGGCTGGGCCGGGGGCGCGTGGTGGTGCTTGCCGGCCGCCGGCGGGGGCGGGGACTCTATTCCGTTGAAGTCCGCGCCGAGGGTCAGCGTGATCGGCCCGGCGGTGCCGTCCTGTACCGCGGGGGGCTGCTGCAGCGCGCCCATCAGGCTGTAGGCCCCGGCCGCCTGGGCGCCGCCGAGATAGCTGACCGTGGTGGTCGAGGTGGGCGGCGCGTTGCCGATTCCGGTCACGTGGAAGCCGAGCGCCCTCAGGCTGGCCGCGGTGCGCGCGGCCAGGCCGGTGATGCCGGTGCCGTTCAGCACCTGCACGTCGACGCCGCTGGCCGAAGGGCTGGGCAGCTGGCCATGCCACAGCGCGCCGGTCTGCAGCATGTTCCAGAGCATGTCGTCCTCGGGCTCCTCCGGGAGCAGCCGGTCGGTGTTGGCCGGGTCCAGGATCGTGGGCATCGTGATGAACGTGACGTTCCTGGCGTGCAGGTGACGCAGCGTGTCGGCCAGCGACAGCAGCTTGCCTATCGACCCGAGGCCGGGGTCGACGGTGACCGCCTGCGTCGCGGTGTTCGCTATGTCCCAGAGCTTGACCGGATTCTCCAGCGTGCCCTGGCTCTCGATCTTCTGGATCAGCGAGGAGAAGAACTCCTGCTGCAGCTCGATCCGCCCGAGGTCACTGCCGTCGCCCACGCCGTGCCTCGTCCGGACGAACGCCAGCGCCTGGTCGCCGGTGATCAGATGCCGGCCCGCGCTCAGGTCCAGGCCGCTGTACGGGTCGTCGACCGCCTGCGGCAGGCACACTTCGACGCCGCCCAGCGTGTCCACCATCGTGCGGAACGAGTTGAACGTGAACTCGACGAAGTGGTCCATCCGGATGTCGGTCAGGTGCTCGACCGTGGCCACCGCGCAGGAAGGGCCGCCCAGGTTCATGGCGCCGTCGATGATGGCCTGCTGCTGCGCGGGCACGACGCCGCCGCCGAACCTGGACACGCAGGCCGGCTCGTACACCATCGTGTCCCGCGGGATGGAGACCACGGTCGCGTGCGTGTGCGTGGCGTCGAGGTGGACCAGCAGCAGGTTGTCTGACAGGTTCGTGTTGGGGTCGTAGCCGAAGCCAGGTCCCTGCCCGTTGCGGGTCTGCGAGCCGAGGATGAGGATGTTCAGCACCCCGGGCGGGGACGGTGGCGGCCTGTCCCGCAGCCCGGCGAACGGGTTGATGACGTTGAGGTTGCTGTCCAGCTTCAGGTAGGCACCGTATCCGACCAGGCTCATCAGCACGGCGAGCGCGGTCAGCACGGTCGCGCCGCCATAGCCGATCTTCGCCCGCGTGCTCAGCCCGTGCCACCGTGCCCGCCACGGCCGGCTGCCCCGCCGACGGCCCGATGGCGGCCGGCGTGCGGGTACCGGCCGGGATGTGACCGACCCGCGGCGATCGGGGGCCCGCCGGGAGTATGCCGTCCACTCATCGGAAGATGGTTGCCGTCGGGGTGCCTGGAGGCGTCCCCTGCCCTCGTCGCTCGGTCGCAAGCTCCCTCGCTCCTCAGTCCAGGCGACGCCGCGCCCTTCCGGCTCACTCAGTTTGATTGCGCAACCATGCAAGTCCGAGAGTATCGCCTCGCGGCCGGCGATTCACAGCCAGCGGGTAGTCCGCCGCATGTACCAGGCCTTGGCTGCGATGATGGCCAGCGCGTACCCGGCGAGCACGGCGGCCAGCAGCGGATAGAAGACCGCGGGCGGGGCCTGCAGGCGCAGGGCGACGCCGACCGGGGTCATCGGCAGGCCCACGCCGAGTACGGCGAGCGCGAGCGTGGCCAGGAGCACCGGCCGGGCCGCGTGGCGCCGCGCCGACGGCCCCCAGCGGCTGCGAAGCAGGTGCACGGCGACGGCCTGGGTCAGCAGGTTCTCGGCGAACCAGCCGGCCCGGAACAGGGCCTGACCGACGGGTCCGGCATGGCCTCCCATGATCCGCCACAGGATCGCGAAGGTGACCAGGTCAGCCAGCGTGTTGACCGGTCCGAAGCAGATGACGAAGCGGGCCAGGTCGCGGCGGTCGAACCGGCGCGGCCGGCGCAGCGACGGCTCCTCGACCGCGTCGAAGGCGAGCGAGAGCTGAGATACGTCGAAACAGAGGTTCTGCGCCAGGACCTGGAGCGGCAGCATCGGCAGGAACGGCAGCGCGGCGCTCGCGGCCAGCATGGACAGGACGTTGCCGAAGTTGGACGAGATCGTGATCTTGAGATACTTGATCATGTTGCCGGAGCTGCGCCGCCCCTCGACGATGGCCTGTCCCAGCATGGTCAGGTCCTTGCGGATCAGGATGACGTCACCGCACTCCCGGGCCACCGCCGTGGCACCGGCCACCGAGATCCCCACGTCGGCCGCGCGCAGCGCCGCGGCGTCGTTGACGCCGTCCCCCAGAAAGCCGACCGTGTGCCCGGCGGCGCGCAGCGCGCGGACCAGCCGCGCCTTCTGCGCCGGATCGACCCGGGCGAAGACCGTCCCGGTCTGCGCGACCGAGACCAGTGCCCTTTCCTCCAGCAGCGCGAGGTCGGCGCCCGTCACCACCGGCCCGGCGTCGATGCCGACATCGCGGCAGATCCGGGCGGTCACCAGCGGGTCGTCGCCGGTCATGATCTTGACGGCCACGCCGCGGGCGGCCAGGTCGGCCAGGGCCTGGCGGGCCGAGAGGCGCGGCAGGTCCCGGAATCCGACGAAGCCGATCAGAGTCAGGGCGGCCTCGTCCGCGGGCCGGTAGCGGCCGGCCTTGGCCGGCCGCTCGGCCTCGGCCAGGGCCAGCACCCGTACCCCGTCACGGGCCAGGGCGTCCGCGACCGCGGCGGCCCGGTCCCGCTCGGCCGGGCCGAGCGGGACAACGCGCACCCCCCGGCGGACGCCGCTGCAGCAGCTCAGCACCTCGGCGGGCGCGCCCTTGGTGATCAGGGTGTGCCGGCCGAGCCCGCCGACGCCGCGGGTGACCACCGTGACCCGCCGACGGGTGTAGTCGAGCGGGACGGTGTCGACCAGGACGGTCTGCGCGTCGGCGGTCAGCCCGCGTTCCGCCCCGCAGGCCAGCAGGGCCTGGTCGAGCACGTCGGTCACCGCCCCGTCCGTGGCCACCGCCGACCAGTGCCCGGCCAGCCAGGCCGATCGCAGCACCCTCGGGTCTGGGTTGCCGTCGGGGTCGACGTGGCAGTCCAGCCAGACGTGATCCTCGGTCAGCGTGCCCGTCTTGTCGATGCAGAGCACGTCCATCGCCCCGAGGTTGTGCATGGCCGGCAGCCGCTTGACGATCGCGGCCCTCCCGGACAGGGCGCTCGCGCCGCGCGCCAGCGCGCTCGTCACCACGACCGGGAGCATCTCCGGGGTCAGGCCCACGGCCACCGCGACCGCGAACAGGAAGGCCTCGACGAGGTGCCCGCGCACCGCGGCGTTGACCGCCAGCACCACCGGCGCGCACACCAGCATGAGGGTGATGAGCAGCCAGGTCACGTCGCGCACGCCGCGGTCGAAGGTCGTCCCGGCCCGGTCGCCGGGCAGGTCGTGATGCGTGGCGCCGAGATACGTGGCCGAACCGGTGGCGACCACCACCGCCGTGCCCGAGCCGCTCACGACGCTCGTGCCCATCAGGCACAGCACCGGGGAGTCGAACAGCGATGCCTCGCCATCCGAGGCGTCCCCGGCGCCATCAGGCCGGCCGCCTCCGATCACCGAGGAGGCGCGCTTGGCCGCCGGCCGGGACTCGCCGGTGAACACGGCCTGGCTCACGGCCAGGTCGTCGGTCCGCAGCAGCCGCAGGTCGGCGGGGACCATGTCGCCCGCGACCAGGTGCACGACATCGCCGGGCACAAGCTGATCGACGGGTACCTCGCGGGCGACGGGCGGCGAGCCGGCCCGGGCCCGCCGGATCACGGTCGCGGTCGCCGCCACCATGGCCCGAAGCGCCGCGGCGGCGCGATCGGACCGGTACTCCTGCCGGATCCGCAGCAGGCAGCTGGCGACGACCATCACGGTGATCACCGCGGCCCCGCCAAGGTCGCCGGTGGCTGCCGAGACCGCGGTCAGGATGATCAGGATCACGATGAACGGGTTGCGCGCCGCCGCGAGCAGACGGCCACCCCAGGCCGGCTGGGGGCCGGCCGCGATCGCATTGTCACCGTGACGGAGAAGCCGGGTTTGCGCCTCGGCCTCGTCCAGGCCGCGGGCGCTGGAACCGAGCCCGCGCAGCACCTGGAGCGGTGGCGCGGCCGCCCAGGAGGCCAGGTCATCGCAGACCGCGGCCGGCCCGCCGGGCGGTCGTGCCGGGTCCGGGTCAGGCCCGGCAACCTCCTCGCCGAGCCGGTCAAGCGCCGAGGTCACCGCGCCGCTCCCGATGAGCCGGGGTATCCCGCAGTTGCTCGACCGCCAGCCGGACGATCGTGACCAGATTCGGGTCGTCGACCAGGTAGACGTGGCGCCGGCCCTCCCGGCGCGACCGCACCAGCCCGGCCAGCTTCAGCTTGGCCAGGTGCTGGCTCACGGCCTGTACCGTGCCGCCGACGGCGTCGGCGAGGCCGCCGACATCGGTCTCGCCGTTGGCCAGCACCCACACGATGTGCAGCCGCATCGTGGACGCCAGCAGCCCGAACCGGCCCGCGGCCTGCTGCAGCAGCTCCGGGGACAGCCCGCCATCCTGGTCTGGCACGCGCCGGCCACCTCTCGCGATTGATCAGGTTGCGCAACCATGGAGGTCTCGGTGGCCAAGTCAACCAGGATTGTCCTGAGGATGTCCTGAGGAAGGGAACGCGTGAACGCACCCCGGGGGCGAGCGGCCCAGAAACACAGCACGCTGATCACGAACATCGGCGAGCTGGTCACGAACGCGCCGGACGGCCAGGCCGCGGGCGTGGCCTACGCCGCCGTGGCCGGTGCCGCCCTCGTGATCGACGAGGGCCGGGTGGCCTGGACCGGGCCGGCGTCGCGGGCACCAGCCGCCGACCAGGCGATCGACGCGGCGGGCCGGGCGGTGCTGCCCGGGTTCGTGGACTCGCACGCGCACCTGGTCTTCGCCGGGGAGCGCGGCGCGGAGTTCGCCGCCCGGATGGCGGGCCAGCCCTACCGGGCCGGCGGCATCCGCAGCACGGTCGCCGCCACCCGCGCCGCCACCGACGACCAGCTGCGGGCCAACCTGGGCCGGCTGGCCGCCGAGATGCTGGCCCAGGGGACCACCACGTTCGAGTGCAAGTCCGGGTACGGGCTCACCGTCGCCGACGAGGCCCGTGCCGTGGCCATCGCCGCCGAGTTCACCCCCGAGGTGACCTACCTCGGGGCGCACGTGGTGCCGCCGGAGTTCGACGCGGACCCGGCGGCCTACGTGGAGCTGGTCTGCGGTCCGATGCTGGACGCCTGCGCGTCCCGGGCCAGGTGGGTCGACGTGTTCTGCGAGCGCGGAGCCTTCGGCCGGGACCAGGCGGCCGCGGTGCTGGCCGCCGGCGCGGCCGCCGGGCTCGAACCAAGGGTGCACGCCAACCAGCTAGGCCCCGGGCCCGGGGTGCAGCTCGCCGTGCGGGCGGGCGCCGCGTCCGCGGACCACTGCACCTACCTGGACGACGCCGACGTCGAGGCGCTGGCGTCCTCGCCGACCGTCGCCACCCTGCTGCCCGGGGTGGAGTTCTCGACCAGGCAGCCCTACCCGGACGCCCGCAGGCTGCTGGACGCCGGCGCGACCGTGGCGCTGGCCACCGATTGCAACCCCGGCTCGTGCTTCACCTCGAGCATGCCGCTGTGCGTCGCGCTCGCCGTGCGGGAGATGCACATGACAACGCAGGAAGCGGTCTGGTCGGCGACGGCGGGCGGGGCCAGGGCGCTGCGGCGCCCGGACGTCGGTCATCTCGGCGTCGGGGCGAGCGCCGATTTGGTCATCTTGAACGCACCGTCGCACGCCTACCTGGCCTACCGGCCCGGCGTCCCGCTGGTGTCCGCGGTCTGGCAAGCCGGCACGCCCGCGCCGAACCCGCAACGGCAAGTTTGACCCGCCGCCAGATTCCCGACACCCCGCCCGCTTCCCCGCCCCGCCCGCGGTCCCGGCCCGCCCGCGGTCCCGCCCCGCCCGCTTTCCC
>JASHUI010000609.1:0-3023 GCA_030040095.1 Streptosporangiaceae bacterium
AGCCCCGCCACCCGCTGGTGCCTCACCCTCACCGACCCCGCCGGCCGCGCCGTCGCCCATGGCTGCGCCCGCGCCGGGCCCGGCCCGCCCGGCGGTCACACCGGCACCAGCCAACGAGCCTGGCTCGCCGCCATCACGATCACCCCGATCGAGACCGGCAGCTGCGCCCACCGTTACGAGTCCGCCACCTACCAGCCCGGCCACAAACTCCGCCACCGGATCAAGATCCGCAGCCCCAGGTGCGGGTTCCCCGGCTGCCGACGGCCGGCGCGAAGGTGCGACGACGACCACACGATCCCCTACCACCTGGGCGGACGGACGTGCGAATGTAACCTCCACCCGCTCTGTCGGCATCATCACCAGTGCAAGCAGGCCCGGGGGTGGCACCTGGCTCAGCCGCGGCCCGGCGTCCTGGTCTGGACCACGCCCAGCGGCCGCCAGTACACGGTCACTGCCGGCCCGCTATGACCGTCACATCCAGTCGGCGTGGCGCGGCCAGGCGAGCAGGGTGTCGACGATCTCGGGCCGGCCTTCGGCCGGCTGGGCGGAGGTGGCCGCGTAGCGACCGCGGTAGAACAGCAGCGGCTTTCCCGGCCGGCACTCCCCCAGCTCGGTGACCCGGCCGATCACGACCTGGTGGTCGCCCGCCTCGTGCACGGCCTCGACCGTGCACGCGACCCAGGTGAGCGCGCCGTCCAGGATCGGCGCCCCGCTCGGCGACGGCGACCAGCCCACCCCGGCGAACTTGTCCGTCCCGGTGGCCCCGCTGACCGCGAAGATCCGGGCCAGGTCGCGCTGGTCGGTGGCGAGCACGTTCGCGCAGAAATGCCCGGCCCGCGCGATCCGCGGCCAGGTCGCCGACTCGCGGCTCGGGCAGAACAGGACCAGCGGCGGCTCCAGCGACACCGCGGCGAACGACTGGCAGGCGAACCCGGCCGGCCCGTCATCGTCGGCGGTGGTGACGACCGTGACCCCGGTGCAGAAGTGACCGAGCACCCGCCGGAACCGCTGCGGCTCCGGTTCGAATTCCGGCCGCGAGAGGTCGGGCGCTGCGGTCATCTGGCGGCTGCGGTCATCTCGAAAACGCGGTCATCTCGAAACTCAGTGCCCTTCCGGGACGGCGAACCGGTGCCCCCACAGGCTGACCGCCGTGGTCTCCCGGGTGATCCAGGTGGCGTCGTCGACGAGCCTGCCGTCGGTGCCGTACTCGATGTCGAATCCGCCCGGCGTGGCGACGTAGAACGAGACCATCAGGTCGTTGGCGTGCCTGCCGAGCGTCGCGCTGAGCCGCGCCCCGCGCCGCGTGCAGCGGTCCATCGCCCGGCCCACGTCGTCCAGCGAGCCGACCTCGATCATGAGATGCACGATACCCGCCGGAGCCGGAAATGTCGCCAGCGCGAGCGAGTGGTGCCGCGGATTGCAGCCGAGGAAGCGCATCCACAAGGGCTCGCCGCCGGCCGGCCCGCCGAACAGATCCGGGGCCAGCCGCATCGAGTCCCGCAGCCGGAACCCGAGCAGCTCGGTGTAGAAACGCAGGGCCGCCTCGCCCTCGGAAACCGGCAGCACCACATGGCCGAGGCCGAGCGGACCGGTGACGAAGCGGTTGCCGTACGGGCTGGACGCCGGACGGTGCTCGAGCGCCGCGCCGCTGAAGACCTCCAGGCAGTTGCCGGACGGGTCGTCGAAGCGCAGCATCCGCCCCACCCGGCGGTCGGCGAGCTCCGCGGCTTCGCCGGTCTTGACCGCGACCCCGGCCTGATCCAGGGCCCGCCCGATCTCGGCCAGGTCCCCGTCGCCGGCCACCTCCCAGCCGCAGGTCAGCAGCCGCTCGCCCGCGCCGGGCACGATGACCAGCCGGGCGGGAAAGTCGTCCATCCGCAGGTAGAGCGCGGCGGGATCGGGCCCGCGGCCCTCGACCATGCCGAGCACCCTGGTCCCGAACTCGCGCCAGGCCGGTATGTCAGCGGACTCGATGCGCACGTAGCCGAGCGAGCGGATCCCGGTCATGACCTGCCCCCTTCAAGAAAGCCGATCGCCAGCTGGTTGAACTCGTCGAACTTCTCGAGCTGGGCCCAGTGTCCGCAGCCGCCGAACACGTGCAGCTGGGCCCGCCGGATCAGCTTGACCGCCGCCAGCGCGCCGTCCAGCGGGTTCACCCGGTCTTCCCGGCCCCAGATCAGCAGCACCCGCTGCCGCAGCCCGTGCGCCTCCCGCCACAGCATCCCGTCCTCGGCGTACGCCGGGTCGTAGAACGAGGCGCCCATCGAGGCCATCGCGGCCAGCGCCTCCGGGGCGCTCGCGGCGGCGTACCGTTCCTCGATCAGTTCGTCGGTCACCAGCCGCTGGTCGAAGACCAGCGTGCGCAGGAACGCGGCCATCTTCTCCCGGCTCGGGCCCGGCGGCGCGGCGAACTCCATCAGCCGCCGGACGCCCTCGGTCGGATCCGGGGCGAACACGTTCAGGCTCAGCCCGCCCGGCGCCATCAGCACCAGCCGGTCGGCGCGCTCGGGAAAGCGCAGGGCGAAGCGCACCGCGGTGCCGCCGCCCAGCGAGTTGCCGACCAGGTGCACCCGGTCGATCCCCAGCTCGTCGAGCAGGCCGGCCACCGCGTCGGCCGCGAACGTGAAGTAGTTGCCGGTCACCGCGGGCTTGTCGGACCGTCCGAAGCCCGGCTGGTCGATCATGAGGGTGCGCAGCCGCGCGGCGAACACGGGCAGGTTGGCGCCGAAGTTGCTCCAGCCGGACGCGCCGGGACCGCCGCCGTGCAGCAGGACCACCGGCGAGCCGGGTGCCGGGCCGGGTGCACCGTCGCCGGGCGCGCCGTCCGGCCCCGCGTCGTGGTAGTGCAGCCGCATCCCGGCGGCCTTGGCGAACCGGCTGGTCGCGGCGAACTCCGCCGGCTCCGCGGTCATCGGGTCAGCTCCTCGTCATATCATCCCGTCGGGCTGGATGCGCAGGCCAAGCTCGCCCCGGCCGAACATCGTCAGCGCGCGCTCCGGGTCGTTGATGGCGTGCACCCGGCC
>JASHUI010000610.1:0-5570 GCA_030040095.1 Streptosporangiaceae bacterium
TCCCGCCGGACGTCCCCGCCGCCCCGGCCGCGCCCGCGGTCGAGAAGCCGCCGCCGTCGGCCGGACGGCTGGTCCGGCTGCGCGGCAGGCTGGCCCGCTCGCAGTCGGCGCTCGGCGGGGTCCTGCTCAACCTGCTCTCCTCCGATCACCTGGACGATGAGACCTGGGACGAGATCGAGGAGACGCTGATCGTCGCCGACATGGGGGTGGCCCCGGCGAGACAGCTGGTCGAGGATCTGCGCACCGACGTCAAGGTCGAGGGCACGCGGGACCCGGCCGAGGTCAGGGCGATGCTCCGGGGCGAGTTGCTGAACCAGGTCGGCGCGGACATGGACCGGTCACTGCACACCGCCCGGCACGGCGACCGGCCGGCGGTCGTGCTCGTCGTGGGGGTGAACGGCACCGGGAAGACCACGACGTGCGCCAAGCTGGCCCGGGTGCTGATCGGCGACGGCCAGAAGGTGTTGCTCGGCGCGGCGGACACCTTCCGCGCCGCGGCCGTCGACCAGCTGCAGACCTGGGGTGACCGGGTGGGCGCCCAGGTCGTCCGCTCCGACCGCGACGGCGCCGACCCGGCCAGCGTGGCGTTCGACGCGGTCAACCAGGGCATAGAGCGCGGCGTCGACGTGGTCATCGTGGACACCGCCGGACGGCTGCACACGAAGGCCGGGCTGATGGACGAGCTGGGCAAGATCAAGCGCGTTATCTCCCGGCACGCCACGGTGGACGAGGTCCTGCTGGTGCTCGACGCGACCACCGGGCAGAACGGCCTGCGCCAGGCGCGGGTGTTCGCCGAGGTCGTCGACGTCACCGGGGTGGTCCTGACCAAGCTGGACGGCACGGCCAAGGGCGGGATCGTGATCGCCGTACAGCGCGAGCTGGGCGTTCCGGTGAAGCTGGTCGGCCTGGGCGAAGGCCCGGACGACCTGGCGCCGTTTGAGCCCGAGGCGTTCGTCGACGCGATCGTCGGCGGCTAGATCCGCCGGGGGCGTTCGTCGACGCGATCGTCGGGCGGCCAGATCCGGTGGGGGCGGGGCGTTCGTCGACGCCATCGTCGGGCGGCCAGATTCGGTGCGGGCGGGGCGTTCGTCGACGCGACCGCCGGGCGGCCAGATCCGGCGGAGACGGAGCGTTAAGGAAGCTTTGACGGGGTTTCGGGCTGTTCGGAAGGGTCCCGGCGCGCCAGCCCCGGCAGAAAATTCCCCGCCGGACGGCCACTTTGTGATTATGAGCACCGGTCCGGCGGGCGCCCGATATATCCTGCAAGCAGCTGGATGCAAATTGCTTTTTGCTCATCGCTTGCCGGGGGGAGGATCGCTTTGGATGCGGCGCGCCTGAAGGAGAACTTCGCGCGGGTGGCCATGCACGGCGATGAGGTCGCCCTGTTCTTCTACTCCGACCTGTTTCTCCGGCATCCGGAAACCAGGGACCTGTTCCCGGTCTCCATGGCGGCCCAGCGCGACCACCTGCTGCAGGCGCTGGCCGGGATCGTCGCCGACCTGGACAACGCCGAGCGGCTCACGCAGTTCCTGCGGGGGTTAGGCCGGGACCACCGCAAGTTCGGCACGCTGGCCGGCCACTACAAACCGGTCGGCACCAGCCTGCTCGCCACGCTGGCCCACTTCAGCGGCCCCGCCTGGACGCCCGAACTCGCCGCCGACTGGCAGTCGGCCTACGCCCTCATGGCGAAGGTCATGACCGAGGCGGCGGCCGAGGACGAGAAGGTGAACCCGCCGTTCTGGTCGGCCACCGTGCTCTCCCACGAGATTCGGACCTTCGACACCTCGGTGTTCCGGGTGATCACGCAGGACGGCCTCGAATACCGGCCGGGGCAGTCGGTCGCGATCGAGTGCGACCTGCGCCCCAGGGTCTGGCGCTTTTACTCGATCGCCAACCCGCCGCGCGAGGACGCGACGCTGGACTTCCATGTCCGCATGATCGGCGGCGGCGTGCTGAGCCCGGCGCTGGCTCGCAGCCTCGCTCCCGGCTCGCCGCTGCGGCTCGGCCCGCCGGTGGGCACGCTGACCTTCGATCCCGGCTCCGCACGCAAGGTGCTGCTGGTGGCCGGCAGCACCGGCCTGGCCCCGCTGAAGGCGATCGCCGGGCAGATAGCCGGGCTCCCTGACCCGCCGCAGGTGCACATGTTCGTCGGAGCCCAGCACCCTGAAGGCCTCTACGACGCCCCTGACCTGGACAGACTCGGGGAGGATTCGCCCTGGCTGACGATCACCCCCTGCGTGTCCGCCGACCCGGACTACCCCGGGGAACGAGGAACCCTGCCGGATGTCGTGGCGCGGTCCGGCTCCTGGGCCGACCACGACGCCTACGTCGCCGGACCCGCGCCCATGGTGGAGGCGATGGCCGCCAGGCTGGCCTCGCTGGGCGTTCCTTCCGGCCAGATCCACGTCGAAGACTTCGGTTGGAGCGAGCCATGCCCGTGATCACAGGAACCGACAGGCTGACCCCGGACGCGGTCCAGGCCGTCACCTTCCCGTCCGCCCGCCTCGGCCGGCGCGGGCTCGACGAAGAGCACGTACGGGCGTTCTGCGGCCAGGTCGAACGCGAGCTGGTCAGGCTGTTCAACGAGCGGACCTCGCTGGCCGACGAGGTCCAGCGGCTGCGGCGGCGGGTGCTGGGACTGTCCGGCGACGACGGCGACGCGGGCTACAAGCCGGACGACGCCCACGTGCAGGCGGTGCGCATCCTGTCCAAGGCACAGCAAACGGCCGACCGCTATGTGGCCGACGCCCAGGAGTACAGCAGGCAGCTGGCGCAGGAGGCCTGGCGTCGCCGGGACGAGATCCTGGCCGAGGCCAGGACGCACGCCGCGATGATGCTCGAGGACTCGCACGGCGAGGCCAGCCGGGCGGCGGAGGCGGCCCTGGCGGCGCCGGCCACCCGGCCCGCCGAGGACCGCAGGGAACTCGAGGCGGAGCTGGCCTACCTGCAGACGTTCAGCGACGTGTACCGGACCCACCTGCACGCCTACCTCGACGCGCTGCTCCGCAACGTCGAGGAGTGGGAGCGCGCCGAGAAGACATCCCTGGCCGTTGCCCGGGCCAGCCTGCCGCTCCTGCCGCACCATCCGCAGTCTCCGCCGCCGACCGGATAGCCTGGAACGCGGGGCTCGCGGCCGACCGGGTCATCCGGCACGCGCCCGATCAGCGACAGCCACGCGCGAGGACGGCAGTTAGACGTGTTCGAGACACTTTCCGATCGACTGACCCAGGTCTTCTCGTCCTTGCGCGGGCAGGGACGGCTCTCGCCTGCGGACATCGACGCCACCACCCGCGAGATCAGGATCGCGCTGCTGGAGGCCGACGTCGCGCTGCCGGTGGTCCGGCAGTTCATCGCGCGGGTGAAGGAGCGGGCATCGGGCGCTGAGGTGTCCGAGGCCCTGAATCCCGCCCAGCAGGTCATCAAGATCGTCAACGAGGAACTCATCGAGATCCTCGGCGGCGAGGCGCGGCGGCTGCGCTTCGCCAAGGTGCCGCCGACCGTGATCATGCTGGCCGGCCTGCAGGGATCCGGCAAGACCACGCTCGCGGCCAAGCTCGCGCTGTGGCTGCGGGAGCAGGGGAACACCCCGATGCTGGTGGCGGCGGACCTGCAGCGGCCGAACGCGGTCCAGCAGTTGCAGGTGCTCGGCGAGCGCGCGGGCGTGCCGGTTTTCGCGCCCTCGCCGGGCAACGGGGTCGGCGACCCGGTCGAGGTGGCCCGGGCGTCGATCGACGAGGCCAAGCGGCGCCTGCAGAACATCGTGATCATCGACACGGCGGGCCGGCTGGGCATCGACGAGGAGATGATGCAGCAGGCGGCCGACATCCGGGACGCCGTCGACCCGGACGAGATCCTGTTCGTGGTCGACGCCATGATCGGCCAGGACGCGGTGACGACGGCGCAGGCGTTCCTCGACGGCGTCGGCTATGACGGGGTGATCTTGACCAAGCTGGACGGTGACGCCCGGGGCGGCGCTGCCCTGTCCATCGCCCAGGTCACCGGCAGGCCGGTGATGTTCGCCTCGTCCGGAGAGAAGCTCGGGGACTTCGACGTCTTCCACCCCGACCGGATGGCCTCGCGGATCCTCGACCTCGGCGACATCCTGACCCTGATCGAGCAGGCCGAGCGCACGTTCGACCAGGACCGCGCGGCCGAGATGGCCGGGAAGCTGGCCTCAGGCGAGGGCTTCACCCTCGAGGACTTCGTCGAGCAGCTGGCCATGGTGCGCAAGCTCGGGCCGATCGGCAACCTGCTGGGCATGCTGCCGGGGGCCGCTCAGAACCGGGAGATGCTCAGCCAGGTCAGTGACAAGGACCTGGACCGGGCGGCGGCGATCGTGAACTCGATGACGGTCGAGGAGCGCCGCAACCCGAAGATCATCAATGGCTCGCGGCGGGCCAGGATCGCGGCCGGGTCCGGGGTCGCGGTCGGCGAGGTCAGCACGCTCATCGTCCGGTTCCTCGAGGGCCAGAAGATGATGCGCCAGATGATGGGCATGCCAGGCATGCGGCGCGGAGCCCAGAAAGCGGCCCGCAAGGGCAAGAAGAAGACCAAGGGCGGGCGCCCCGGGAGCGGCGCCGGGAGCCGCCCCGCCGCGCCCGGACGTCCGGGCGCGCCGTCGGGGCTGCCGGCCGGGGGCGGCCAGGCGCCGGGCCTGCCGGGCGGCTTCACCGGGCTGCCGGACGGGTTCGGGCAGGACGGGTCGTTCAAGCTGCCGCCGGGCCTGGGCACCCCGCCGCCGAACCTGCCTCCGGGGCTGCGCGGGCCGGCGGCAGGCCGTCGCGGTCGCCCGGGCAAGAAGGGCCGGTAAACGCGGCCGGGGCGCTGGCGAGCGGTCCTGGCGCCTGAGGTCGCCGCATCTGGCAGAATATGAGCGCGACGGCAGCTTCGCGGGGCCCTCTCTCACCCGCTGAGCCGCTTCCATGGGCAGCACACCTCCGGTTCCCCACCCGCAGAGTCCGCTGCCCGCCAACGAAACCGCTGGGAGAAGACCCACCCGTGGCTGTAAAGATCAAGCTGAAGCGCCTGGGCAAGATCCGGGCCCCGTACTACAGGATCGTCGTCGCCGACGCCCGCACCAAGCGGGACGGCCGCGCGATCGAGGAGATCGGCAAGTACCACCCGAAGGCCGAGCCGTCGTTCATCGAGGTGGACTCGGAGCGGGCGCAGCACTGGCTCTCGGTCGGGGCGCAGCCGACCGACCCGGTCAGGAAGATCCTCGAGATCACCGGCGACTGGCAGAAGTTCAAGGGCCTGCCCGGTGCCGAGGGGACGCTGAAAACGGCCGCTCCCAAGGAGAGCCGCAAGGACATCTTCGCCGCCGCGGTCAAGGAGACTCTCGGGGACGGCGCCACGGCCACCAAGAGCCGGGGCAAGTCCGGCGGCAGGGACGCCGAGCCCGGCGCGGACAAGGGCGGCAAGGCGGAACGGCCGGCCCGCGCGAAGGCCGACCAGTCCGGCAAGGCGGCCAAGTCAGGCGGGGACACCGCGGCGAAGGCCGGCGGGGACACCGCGGCGAAGGCCGGCGCGGACACCGCGGCCAAGGCCGGCGCGGACACCGCGGCGAAGGC
>JASHUI010000611.1:0-4833 GCA_030040095.1 Streptosporangiaceae bacterium
GGCCCGGGCGCGGCCCGGGCGGCCGGCGTTGTCGTTCGCTCAGGCGCGGTTGTGGTTCCTGGCGCAGCTCGAGGGGCCTAGCCCGGCCTATCACATCCCGGTGGCGCTGCGGCTGACGGGGACGCTGGATGTGGCCGCCTTGACCGCGGCGCTCGCCGACGTGGTCGGCCGGCATGAGGTGCTGCGGACGGTGTTCCCCGCGGCCGACGGGGAGCCGTACCAGCGGGTACTCGATCCGGGCGAGTCCGGCTTCGAGCTGCCGGTAGCCCAGATGGCCGGGCAGGACGTGGCCGCGGTGGTCGCCCGGGTCGCCGCGGAGCCGTTCGACCTGGGCGTGCGGGTGCCGATGCGGGCCGTGCTGCTGCGGGTCGGCCCGGATGAGCACGTGCTGGTGGTGACCGTGCATCACATCGCGGGGGACGGCTGGTCGATGGGGCCGCTGGCGCGGGACGTGTCGCTGGCGTACGCGGCGCGGCGGGCCCGCCAGGCACCGGGGTGGGAGCCGCTGCCGGTGCAGTATGCGGACTACGCCCTGTGGCAGCGGGAGCTCCTGGGGGAGGAAGACGACTCCGGCAGCGTGCTGGCCGGGCAGGTTGCTTACTGGCGCCAGGCGCTCGCGGGGTTGCCCGCGGAGCTGATGCTGCCGTGGGACCGGGCCCGTCCCGCGGTGCCCGGCCACCGCGGCCACGCGGCGGCGTTGAACGTCCCGGCCAGCCTGCACCAGCGGCTGGCCGGGCTGGCGCGGGCGCAGGGCGTGACCTTGTTCATGGTGCTGCAGGCCGCGCTGGCGGTGCTGCTGTCAAAGCTCGGGGCCGGCACCGACATCCCGGTGGGGTCGCCGGTGGCGGGGCGGACCGACGAGGCCCTGGACGAGCTGGTCGGGTTCTTCGTGAACACGCTGGTGCTGCGGGCCGATGTGTCGGGGAATCCGCCGTTCGCGGTGTTGCTGGGGCGGGTGCGGGAGGCGGGTCTTGGCGCGTTCGATCACCAGGACGTGCCGTTCGAGCACCTGGTGGAGGTGCTGGCCCCGGAGCGGTCGCTGGCCCGCCACCCGCTGTTCCAGGTCATGCTCTCCCTGCAGAACAACGACCCGCCCGTCCTCGACCTGCCCGGCCTGCGGGTCGAAGCGCTGGGTTCCGGGATCACGCCGGTCAAGTTCGACCTGGACTTCAGCCTGGCCGAGGTGGTCGAGGATGGCCGGCCGGGCGGGCTGCGGGGGGCGGTCACGGCGGCGGCGGACCTGTTCGAGCCGACGTCCGCGGCGGCGATCGCCGGGCGGCTGGTCCGGGTGCTGGAGGCGGTGGCGGCCGACCCGGGACTGCCGGTCAGCCGGGTCGATGTGCTGACAGGCTCCGAGCGCGACCAGATCCTGGCCGGCTGGAACCCCGCCGCCGGGCCGGCGCCCGGGACGGCTTTGCCGGAGCTGTTCGAGGCGCAAGCGGCCCGCACCCCGGACGCGGCCGCGGTCTGCTTCCGCGGCGCGAGCCTGAGCTACGCGGCCCTGAACGCGCGGGCGAACCGGCTCGCGCGGCTGCTGGTGGCGCGGGGGGCGGGGCCGGAGTCGGTGGTGGCGGTGGTCATCGACCGCCACGTCGACCTGGTGGTGGCGTTGCTGGCGGTCACCAAGTCGGGCGCGGCGTATCTGCCGGTCGATCCGGGTTACCCGGCCGAGCGGGTCGCGTTCATGCTGGCCGACGCCCAGCCCGCGGCGATCCTCGCGACGCGGGCCAGCGCGCCCGTCGTACCGGAGCACGCCGCGGCGGTGCTGGTCATCGACGAGCCGTCGGTGACCGGGGAACTCGCGACAGCCGATGACGCCGACCTCGCCGATGCGGAGCGGACGTCGCCGCTGCGGCCGGCGCATCCGGCTTATGTCATCTTTACCTCGGGATCCACCGGCCGGCCCAAGGGCGTGGCCGTCGCGCACCAGAGCGTGACCTGTCTGCTCCGCACGACGCGCGAGCAGCTGAGTTTCGGCGCCGACGACGTATGGGCCTGGTTTCATTCCTTCGCGTTCGACGTCTCGGTGTGGGAGCTGTGGGGAGCGCTGCTGAACGGCGGGCGGCTGGTCGTGGTGCCGCAGGAGGTTTCCCGGTCGGCACGCGACCTCCTGGCCCTGCTGACCAGGGAACGGGTGACGGCGCTCTGTCAGACCCCGTCGGCGTTCTACCAGCTGATTCAGGCCGACGAGCAAGAGGAAAGACTCGGCCAGGATCTCGTGCTGCGCCGCGTGATGCTGGCGGGCGAGGCTCTGGACGTGCGGCGCCTGCCGCAGTGGTACGCGCGGCACAGGGACGACGCTCCGGTGCTGGCCAACCTGTACGGCGCGACGGAGGCCACGGTCCACTCCACCTGTCAGGCGCTGGACTCGCGTTCGCCCGTGGGTCCGGCCGGCGGGAGCCTGATCGGCCGCGGGATAGCGGGCCTGCGGGCCTACGTGCTGGATGGGTTCCTGTCCCCGGTGCCGGCCGGGGTGGCAGGCGAGTTCTACCTGGCCGGGCCGGGTCTGGCGCGCGGGTACCTGAGCCGGCCGGGGCTGACCGGGGAGCGGTTCGTGGCGTGCCCGTTCGGGCCCGCGGGGGCGCGGATGTACCGGACCGGCGATGTGGGGCGGTGGACCGCGGGCGGGGTGCTGGAGTTCCTGGGCCGGGCGGACGACCAGGTGAAGATCCGGGGGTTCCGGGTCGAGCCCGGTGAGATCGAGGCCGTCCTGGAGGCTCATCCCTTGGTCGCGCACGCGGTGCTGCTGGCGCGGGAGGACGTGCCCGGTGACCAGCGGTTGGTCGGCTACGTGGTGGCCGGCGCCGGCGGCCGGGATCGCGGGCTGCCGGCCGTGCTGCGGGCGTTCGCGGCCGACCGGCTGCCGGAGTACATGGTGCCGGCGGCGGTGGTGGTGCTGGAGTCGTTGCCGCTGACGGTGAACGGGAAGGTGGACCGCGCGGCGCTGCCGGTGCCCGACTACGCGGGGCGGGCGGAGGGCCGGGGGCCGTCGTCGGCGCGGGAGGAGTTGCTCTGCGGGGTGTTCGCGGAACTGCTCGGGGCCGGCCGGGTCGGGGCGGACGACAGTTTCTTTGACCTGGGTGGTCATTCGCTGCTGGCGATGCGGCTGGTGAGCCGGGTGCGTTCGGTGCTGGGCGTGGAGTTGCCGGTCCGGGTGCTGTTCGAGGCGCCGACGCCGGCCGGCCTGGCGGGACGGCTGGAGGGCGCGGGGGCGGCGCGGCCGGCGTTGGTGGCGCGAGAGCGGCCGGGCCGGGTGGCGCTGTCGTTCGCGCAGCAGCGGCTGTGGTTCCTGGCCCAGCTGGAGGGTCCGTCCGCGGTGTATCACCTGCCGGTGGCGTTGCGGCTGTCCGGGGACCTGGACGTGGCGGCGCTGGGCGCGGCGCTGGGCGATGTGGTGGGCCGGCATGAGGTGCTGCGCACGGTGTTCCCCGCGGCGGGCGGGCTGCCGTTCCAGCAGGTGCTGAGCCTGGAAGAGGCGGGTTTCGGGCTGGTGGTGGCCGAGGTCGCCGAGGCGGGCCTGGCGCGGGCGGTGGCGCAGGTGGCGGGCGAGCCGTTCGACCTGGCGCGCGAGGTGCCGGTGCGGGCGGTGCTGCTGCGGCTGGCCCCGGCCGAGCATGTGCTGGTCGTGGTGGTCCATCACGTCGCCGGGGACGGGTGGTCGATGGGGCCGCTGGCGCGGGATCTGTCGGCCGCGTACACGGCGCGCCGGGCGGGGCGGGCGCCGGGGTGGGATCCGCTGCGGGTGCAGTACGCCGATTACGCCCTGTGGCAGCGGGAGCTGCTGGGCGACGAGGGCGACCCGGGCAGCGTGCTGGCCGGGCAGGTCGGCTACTGGCGGGAGGCGCTGGCGGGGCTGCCGGAGGAGACCGTGCTTCCGGCCGACCGGCCGCGGCCGCCGGTGATGGGTCATCGGGCCTACGCGGCGGCGGTGAGCGTGCCGGCCGGGTTGCACCGGGATCTGGCGGAGGCGGCGCGTGCGCGGGGCGTGACGCTGTTCATGGTGGTGCAGGCCGCTCTGGCGGTGTTGCTGGCGCGGCTGGGCGGGGGCGCCGACATCCCGGTCGGGACGTCTGTGGCGGGGCGGACCGATGAGGCGCTGGACGAGCTGGTCGGGTTCTTCGTGAACACGCTGGTGCTGCGGACCGACCTGTCGGGGGACCCGACGTTCGCCCAGGTCCTGGCGCGGGTGCGGGAGACCGGTCTCGGCGCGTTCGATCACCAGGACGTGCCGTTCGAGCACCTGGTGGAGGTGCTGGCGCCGGCCCGGTCGCTCGCTCGTCATCCGCTGTTCCAGGTGATGCTCAACCTGCAGAACACCGCGCCGCCGGTGCTGGGGCTGGCGGGCGTGGAGGTGGACGCGGTCGAGGTGGGCGGGGCCGCGGCCCGGTTCGATCTTGATGTGAACCTGGCCGAGGTCGTGGCGGGCGGTGAGCCGGGCGGGCTGCGGGGGTCGCTGACGCTGGCGGCGGATTTGTTCGATCCCGGGTCGGCGGAGGTGATCGCGGGGCGGCTGGTGCGGGTGCTGGCGGCGGTGGCGGCCGATCCTGAGCTGCCGGTGAGCGGGATGGAGATCCTGGCCGGGGCCGAGCGCGACCAGATCCTGCGGGACTGGAGCGGCGCCGCGCAGGGTTACCTGCTCGACGGACGGTTGCGGCCGGTGCCGGCCCGGGTCGCGGGTGAGTTCTACGTGGCCGGGGCCGGGTCGGCCCGCGGTGACCCGGACCGGGCTGGTCTGGCCGCCGAGCGGCTGGTGGCGTGCCCGTTCGGGCCGCCTGGCGGGCGGATGCAGCGAACCGGCCGGGTGGCGCGGTGGACGGCGGCCGGGGAGCTGGA
>JASHUI010000612.1:0-6373 GCA_030040095.1 Streptosporangiaceae bacterium
CCTCCTGGGCACCGACGATGATCATGTCAATGCCCTCCGTGTCCCGGAGGTGCCGGCAGGCAGCGTCCATCCGGGCCAGGCGCTCCCCCTGACTCGGCCGCGCGATGCGGCGGCCCGGCTTGCCCGGCGTCCCCTGCGGCCCCAGTTCTACGACGTAGAAGTGGAACCCGCGCTCGGTGTACCAGGTGACCAGGTCCTCCGGCACGAAGGCGTCACGCTGGCAGCGCACGTAGAGCATCGCGCGCCGGGTGGGCTGCGCGCAGCGGCGCCGGAGCACCGCGGGCCCGCCGGTCGCGTCCTCGACGGGCGCGAGCGGGATGGCCACTTCCTCGCAGCCATCACCGGCGTCGGCGCGCTCCGTGAGGAGGCCCATCACATCTCCCCGTCCCTATGATCCGCCTGAGCACGGAACGTCAACGGTCAGTGTCGCACCGTGACTGGCCGAGCGCGAGGCCAACACGCGGGCCCGCCGGCCGTGCCGTAGCCTGGGCGCATGGGCGACCGGCCGACCGAGTATCTCGAGACCGAGCTGAAGTTCGAGGTCAGCCCCGACTTCGAGATCCCGGACCTGCACCGCCTGGTCGACGCCTCGGGGGTGACCGAACCGGAGGTCAGGCAGCTTACGGCCAGCTACTTCGACACCGGCGACCTGCGCCTCGCCGCGGCCAAGATCACGCTCAGGCGCAGGACCGGCGGCACCGACGCGGGCTGGCACCTCAAGCTGCCGGCGTCGGCGGGAAGCCGGCGCGAGCTGCGAGCCCCGCTGGGCGACTCGGCCACGGCCGTTCCCGCCGGGCTGCTGTCGCTGGTGGCGGACCAGGTCCGCGGCCAGCCGCTGCAGGTCGTCGCGGTGCTGGAGACCCGGCGCACCGTCCGCAACCTCACCGGCCCGGGCGGAGAGATCCTGGCCGAGGTGGCGGACGACCTGGTCACCGGCCGGGTCCCGGGCCGGGGCGAGCCGGATGTCTGGCGCGAGCTCGAGGTTGAGCTGGTGTCCGGCGGGCCGGAGGTCCTGACCGCGGCGCGCTCCCGGCTGACGGCGGCCGGCGCGCGCCTGTCCGACTCGCCGTCCAAACTTAGCCGGGTGCTCAGCCGTTCCCGCCGAGGGGGCTGATATTCGGTCGGCAGGAGCCCGCGCCGCATGACACACTCACCACCATGCGACGCGCGTTCCGGCAGGTCGACGTGTTCACCAGCACCCCGTACCTCGGCAACCCGGTCGCCGTGGTGCTCGACGCCGATGGCCTGGCCGACGAGGAGATGGCCAGGATCGCGCGCTGGACGAACCTGTCCGAGACCACGTTCGTGCTCCGGCCCGACGCCGACGGCGCGGACTACCGCGTTCGCATCTTCACCCCGTCGGTCGAGCTGCCGTTCGCCGGCCACCCGACGCTGGGTACCTGCCATGCCTGGCTCGAGGCCGGCGGAGCGCCGGCCCGGGACGGGACCGTCATACAGCAGTGCGGGGCCGGGCTGGTCCGGGTCCGCCGGGCCGCAGACCGCCTCGCGTTCGCCGCGCCGCCGCTGCTGCGGTCCGGGCCGGTCGACGAACCGCTGCTGCGGCACATCGCCGGGGTGCTCGGCATCGACCGCGGCGACATCGTGGACGCCGCATGGGCGGACAACGGGCCGGGCTGGGTGGCGGTCCTGCTGGGCAGCGTCGAGGCGGTGCTCGCCCTCCGGCCCGGCCCCACCGACCTGGACCTGGGCGTGGTCGGCCTGTATCCGCCGGGCTCCCCCCGGGCGATCGAGGTGCGGGCGTTCATGCCCAGGCTGGGCGGCGGGACGGACGAGGACCCGGTCACCGGCAGCCTCAACGCCTCGCTGGCCGAGTGGCTGCTGCGCACCGGCCGGGTCACCGCTCCGTATCAGGCCAGCCAGGGCACGGTGCTGGGCCGCCAGGGCCAGGTGCACGTCTCCCGCGACGACGCCGGCACGATCTGGGTCGGCGGCGGCACCCTTACCTGCGTCGACGGCCAGGTGGAGCTGTAGCCGCCGGGCCGGGCGGGACGTCGAGCGCCGGGTTGCGGTCGAAGAACCCGAACGGCTTGAGCCAGAACGAGGCCGCGTCCACGGGCATCACCGGCCAGTCCTCCGGCCGGGTCAGGTGGTGGATGCCGAACACGTACCACAGCACGACATCGGTGTTTTCGATCGGACGGTCCTGCTCGGTCCACCGGGCCAGCCCCTGGTCCCGCTCGCTGAGGACCGGGAACTCGCCGCACGGCCACCGCTCGTCGGCCCGGTACGGGGTCACCCAGAGGGTGTGCCCGATCACCTCGGCCCGCTGGAACGCGGGCGAGGCGCGGTCGAGCATGGGCGGGAACGCCCCGCCCGGGATCAGCTTGTACCCGACCGGCGTGCCCAGGCCGTTGGTGACGTTGTCGTTGACCACCTTCCAGACCCGCTGGGCGTTCCAGTCGTAGTCCTGCCTGCCCTCGGTCTCGGTGCGCAGCGGGGTGTCGCGCACCACCAGGCCCAGGCCGTAGGGGTCGTCCGGGCCGGCCACGGCCGCCTCGGCCTGTGACGCGTACACCGTGTTCGCCGGGCCGTCCACGTCCAGGTCCAGCCGGGCCACGATGAAGTGCTGGTGAAACGGCGCGTAGGTACGCTCGTCGACCAGCGTCCCGTACGGCGGTGTGCGGCCGGCCGGGAAGGACGAGGTAACCATGATCCCGGTGGCGCGCACCTCGCACTCGATGCTGCCGTCCTGGTAGAAGCGCCAGTACACCAGGTACTCGTAGTTCGCGACCGTGACGTGGAACGAGATCACCAGCCGCCGGGCGCGCCGCACCTCGGTCCCGGCCCTGTCGTCGACGTGCTTCCACAGGATCCCGTTGTCCTCCTCGTGGACGCAGATCGCGTTCGCGATCGTTCTGGGCTCGCCGCGGGAGTCGTGCACCACCGCGTCCAGGTAGGTGATCTCGCCCAGGCAGTCGCAGCCCAGCTCGAGCGAGGTCGTCATGAAGCCGAGGCCCCACTCGCCGATGTCGAACGCGGTGCGCCGGTAGTGGTCCGTGGCGGGATCGCGGTACGGCACGATCATCTCGGCGAACGAGAGCCGGTGCGCCACCGGCCGCAGCCGCCCGGCGTCGCGGAACCCCACCGTGTGCAGGACCAGTCCCTCGCGGTGGTTGAAGCCGAGCCGCATCTCCCAGTTCTGCCAGCAGAGCCGCCGGCCGCTCAGCGTCAGCGAGACCCCGTCGGGCTGGCTGACGTACAGCGGCTTCACCTCGCGCAGGGGCATCGGCAGGAGCGCGGGCCGGTACTCGCCCATGACGCCCGGCGGCTCGGCGACCCCGCCCCGGCCGTCACCGGGGCTGTCCTCCAGGTCGAGCAGCGCCATCCGGTTCAGGTCGACCACCGGGTGCAGCCCCGTGACGTGGTGCGCGTACGGGTTGCCGCCCGGGCTGCCCCGGTGCCACACGTCGGACCAGCCGACGCGCAGTCCGCGGTAGCGCTCGGGGATCAGCGCGGCGCCGTAGGCCCAGACGTCGGTCAGCACCAGCGTCAGGTCGGTGATGCCGCGGCGGGCCAGCGCCGCGATCACCTCCGGATGGGCGCGCAGCATCTCGTCGCACTCGTGCCACTCGTCCACCGTGATGTTCGGGTGCTGGCCGGGCAGGTGCTCCCAGGCGGTGACCTCCGCCCCGGCCAGCGACACCACGGCCCGGTAGGCACGGCCGTCCTCCCGGTTCCAGCACACGGCCTGCGCCTCGCGGCGGGCGGGCCCGTCGCGCAGCGCCGCCTTGGCCGGCTCGACAAGCTCGATCGAGGCGAACCGCCAGACCGGCGGCTCGACCTCCCGGTCCCGCCGCAGTACGGCGGCGACGCTGCTGATCTCCGCGGCGGTCAGCGGGTCCAGCGGGTGCCCGGCGGGCGGATGCGCGGCGGCCGTCATGCTGGCCTCCTCATCGCCGGCCCGAGACGTCCTATAGGTCCTGATTACCCGCGGCCGGGCCGCATCACGCGTGCCCGCGGTTGCGGCGTCGTGGGCGGCGCCCTACGTTTCGGCCATGCACAGCGTCGACGCGACCACGGAGCAGATGATCAGGTCGGTCCTGGCCTACGCGGAGAACCGGCTGCGGCTCGACCCGGTGCCCCTGGACGGGGGCGCGCGTGACCCGGCCGCGCTCGACGCGGCGCTGCGCGGGCTGCTCGACGACCTGCCGCACCACCCGGACCAGGTGCTGGGCATCTATGCGTCCTGCCTGGCGCCCGCGGTGATCTCGGCGGACAGCCCTCGGTTCCTCGGCTTCATCCCGGCCGCGCCGACCAAGGCGGCGCTGCTGTTCGACATGCTGATCTCCTGCGCCTCGATCCAGGGCATCTCCTGGCTGGAGGCGGCCGGCGCGATCCAGGCCGAGAACCAGGTGCTGCGGCTGATCGCCGACCGGGCCGGGCTCCCGCCGAGCGCGGGCGGCTGCTTCGTCTCCGGCGGCTCGGCCGCCAATCTGTCCGCCCTGGTCGTGGCGCGCGAGGTGGCCAAGCGCCGGGCGGCGGGCCGCCGGTGGCGGGTCGCGGTCAGCACGGAGGCGCATTCCTCGGTGGCGGCCACGCTGCGCATCCTCGAGATGGACCCGCTGATCGTGCCGAGCGACGATCACCGGATGACCGGCGCGGCGCTGCGGGCCGCGATCGAGGCGGACGGCGACCCGTCATCGATCGCGGCGGTGGTGGCCACGTCGGGCACCACCAACGCCGGCATCATCGACGACCTGGCCGGGGCGGCCGGCGTGTGCCGCGAGCTCGGAGCGTGGTTCCACGTGGACGGCGCCTACGGCGGGGCGGGCCTGTTCGCGCCGTCCATCCGCCGCGCGTTCGACGGCATCGAGCACGCGGACTCGTTCATCGTCGACCCGCACAAGTGGCTGTTCGCGCCGTTCGACTGCGCCGCGCTGCTCTACCGCGACCCGGCGCTGGCGCGTTCGGTGCACCGGCAGGACGCCTCGTACCTGGACGTCATCCACGGTGACCCGGGCGAGTGGAACCCGACCGACTACGCCTACCACCTGACCCGCCGGGCCCGCGGCCTGCCGCTGTGGTTCTCGCTCGCCGTGCACGGGGTCCGTGCCTACGGCGACGCGATCGAGGCCGCGCTCGGCCTGGCCCGCCAGGCCGCGGCCGAGATCCGGGCGCGCGACGAGCTGGAGCTGATCCGCGAGCCCGAGCTCGGCGTGGTGCTGTTCCGCCGGGCCGGCTGGACCCCGGCGCAGTACGCGGGATGGGCCGACCGGCTGCTGCGCGACCAGGTAGCGTTCATTCCGCCTACCTCGTGGGAGGGTCAGACCGTGGCCAGGTTCGCCTTCCTGCACCCCCACACCTCCCTGGACCTGGTCCGGGAGATCCTCGACCGGATGCGTTGATCCCCTTCAGGCACGTCCCGAGCGCTAGTCAACGGAGCCCCGCATGACCGACCGGACTATGTACGACTCCCTCGATCTGACCGCGATCCCGCCGGACGCGCAGGTGGTGGCCTACTACCCGCACGACCCGCGCACCACGGGAACGGTGGCCAGATTCTCCAAGAGCACGGTTCTGGTCACGATCGACAACGTCGGCGACCACACCGACTGCGATGTGCTGGATGTCGAGGAGGGCGCGGCCTGGCCGCCCGACGACATCGTCGATTCCTGGCTGGCGGCCAAGCAGGCCCAGGGCAAGACCGGGACCATTTACGCCAACCTGGACGACATCGGCGCGGTCCGCGCCGCCACCGGCAGGGCCTTCGACTGGTGGGCGGCCGACTGGACCGGCGCCCCCCACGCGGTGCCCGACAGCGTGGCCACCCAGTACGAGAACGCGGGCAGCTATGACCTGTCCGTGGTGACCGACCCCGACTGGCCGACGCCGCCCGCCCCCCCGCCGCCGCCGCACTGGCCGGACATCAACGAGGGTGCCACGGGCGCGATCGTCGAGGTCATCCAGTACCTGCTGGGTGCGCGCGGTCATCCGGTGGCGGTGGACGGCGACTTCGGCCCCAAGACCAAGGCGGCGGTGGAGGCCTTCCAGCGTTCGGTCGGGAATCAGGCCAACGGCGGTGTCGGCAGCCTGACCTGGCCGAAGCTGATCATCACCGTGCAGCCGGGCAGCACCGGCGACGCGGTCCGGGCGGTGCAGGTGGTCCTGCGCGTCAGCGTCGATGGCGACTTCGGTCCGGTCACGCAGGCCGCCGTCCGCAGCTTCCAGTCCTCGCGCAAGCTGGCCGTGGACGGCGTGGTCGGCACGAACACGTGGAACGCGCTGGTGAACTCCGTCTGACCGTCCTTGCCGCCGGGCCGGGTCCTTCATAGCTGGCTGAGAGGTAGCTCAAAGCCGCGGCCGAGAGCGAGGCGTGACACTCGCTGGCATGACCTCTCATGACCAGCACGCG
>JASHUI010000613.1:0-3603 GCA_030040095.1 Streptosporangiaceae bacterium
GCCGACCTGCACTCGGCGCTGCCCGCCGTCCTGGCCGGGGCGCGGGCCGGGGGCGCGCCGCCGCGTGCGGCCTACGTCATGCTCGACGGCGGCGCCCTGCCCGCCTGGTTCTCCCGCACCGTCGCCGGGCTGCGGGAGGCGGGCTGGCTGGCCGGGACGGTGAGCGCGGGCCAGGCGTTCGGCGGCGACCTGGAGGCGGTCACGCTGCACAGCGGGCTGCTGGCCGCGCGCCACGTGCTCGGCGCCGATCTCGCCGTGGTCGCGCAGGGCCCCGGCAATCTGGGCACCGGCACCCGGTGGGGGTTTTCCGGGCTGGCCGCGGGCGAGGCGGTCAACGCGGTGGCCGTGCTCGGCGGCCGGCCGGTGGCCTCGCTGCGGATCAGCGAGGCCGACCCGAGGGAGCGGCACCGAGGGATCTCGCACCACAGCATGACCAGCTACGGCCGGGTGGCCCTGGCCCGGGCCGACGTGGTGCTGCCCGATCTGCCGGGCGAGTTCGGCGCCCGGATCGCCGAGCAGGCCCGGCCGCTGGCGGCCAGGCACGCCCTGGTCCGGGTGAGCGTCGCCGGGCTGGCCGGGGCGCTGCGCGCCTGCCCGGTGCCGCTGTCCACCATGGGCCGGGGGCTGGACCAGGACCTGGCCTACTTCCTGGCCGCCGCGGCGGCCGGGAGGCACGCGGTGTCCCTGCCCGGCGGCGCGAGACAATGACCTGACGGGGCAGCAGACACTGGCCGGTGCGAGCCTGGCCGCGTACTCCACCGCCCTGCTCGGCCTGTACGCGCGCACCGAGCGCCCGGCATCAGCTGCTTGACGCGCCGTTCACCGCGTCCAGGACGTCGATCACGAACACCAGCGTGTCGGTGCCCTTGATACCGGCCTGCGCCTCGCCGCTCGCCCCGTAGCCGTCCTTCGGCGGGACCACGAGCATCACCCGGCTGCCGACCGGCACGCCGACCAGCCCGGTGTTCCAGCCCGGGATGATCTGAGCCGGGTTGGCGCCGATCTGGAAGCCCAGCGGGGTCCCGCGGGACCAGGAGGAGTCGAACACCGCCCGGGTGCGCCAGTTCAGCGCCACGTACTGGGTGACCACGTACTGGCCATTCGCCACCGGCGGCCCCGACCCCTTGATCAGCGTCTTGACCACCAGGCCGTGCGGCGGCGCGGTGGTGGGGATCTTGACCTTCGGGGCCTGGCCGGGCGTCGCGGTGACCGTCGGCAGGGCGCCGCCGCCGCTGGACACCTGGGTGCCCGAGGCCGAGGCGGTCGCCGAGTAGATCTTGATCATGTCCACCACGAACACCAGCGTGTCGGATCCGGTCACCCCGGCCTCCGCGTTCCCGGCGGCGCCGTAGCCGTACTTCGGCGGCAGCACGACCAGCACCCGGCTGCCCATCTTCTTGCCCAGCAGGCCAGTCTGCAGCCCAGGGAGCAGCGTGCCGGACAGCACCAGCGGAGTCGCGCTGTACGTGCTGGACACCAGCTTGTGCGTCTTGCCGGTCCACAGGTAGACCGCGTAGTTGCTGAGGAACGCCTCGTTCTTGGCCAGCACCTGGCCGCGGCCCTGGACCTCGGTCTTGACGTACAGGTTGCCTCCGGCCTTGGCGGCCGGGATCGTGACGGCCGGCGCGCTGCCGAACCGGCCGGTCACGGTGACCGACGCGTTGGGGCTGGCAGGCGGGGCCGACGAGCCGCAGCCGGCCAGGACGACCGCGGCGGCCAGGGGGAGCAACAGTGCAGCGCCGATGCGTCGCATAGCAGTCCTCTTTGTCGGGATCATGAGTGAAGCGCAGCCAGCCTACCCGGCGCGGCGGCGAGGTACCGGCCGGCCAGGAAGACCGGCGGTCAGGCCAGCACCCCGCGGCCGAGCAGGTTCCAGATGTCGGCGACGGGCTTGTCCGTCACCAGCCCCCGGTACTCGGCGTGCGGCGCCCCGATGACCAGCAGGTCGGCCCGGGCCATGACCTCCTCCAGCGCGAGCAGCCCGGGCTCGCGGCCGGCCAGCGGGTCGGTGCAGAGCACGGCGCCCGCCCGGTCGGCCAGCAGCTGCCGGAGCCGGTAGGCCAGGCTGCAGCGGACGTCATCGGTGCCGGCCTTGAACGTCACGCCCAGGATTCCGACCGTCAGCGAGCGCAGGTCGTAACGCCGCTCGAGCCGGCCGACCAGGTAGCCGGGCAGCCCCTCGTTGACGCCGACCGCGGCCTGCCCGAGCGGGAAGCTCTCGCCCGCGGCCGCCAGCCGCATCATGTCCTCGAGCAGCCACGGGCCGGCCGCCAGGCCGGCCGGCGGCAGCGCGGCGGCCCTCGGGTAGCCGAGCACCAGGCCGCGGCGGATGCGCTCGAAGTCGAGCCCGCGGTCGCTCGCCATCATGTACAGCTGGTTGGCCGCGGCGAAGCTGATGTAACGCCACGCGTTCGCGAACAGCTTGGCCAGCTCGGCCTCTTCGGGCGCCATCGGCACCAGCGCCGGGGGCAGCAGCCCGAGCAGCCGCCCGGCCCGCCGCAGGCCCCGGGCGGTCCGGCTGGACACGATCTGCGGGATCGCGCCCAGCTCGGCCAGGGCCTGGCCCTCGGCCGCGCGCTCCGGGCAGTACGCGACGTCCACGTCAAGGCCGCGGTCGGACAGCAGCTTCTCGATCTGGGCGATGCTGCCCGGGCTGACGCTGCTGCGGACGATGAGGATCTGGCCGTCGCGCAGGTATCCGGCGCAGCCGGCGAGCGCGCGGGCCATGGCGTCCGGGCCGTACAGCTCCCAGGTCGAGTCCTCGGCCGGGACCGCGGCGATCACGTGCTCGGCCCGGCTCACGATCCGAAGGTCGGCCGAGGCGGCCAGGCGCCCTGCCGCGATCACCCGCTCCAGCACCCCGGCCACGCCCGGCTCGGCGAACGGCAGCCGCGCGCTGCCGACCGCGGCCACCGCCGAGGCGCTGACGTCGTAGACCGCGACCCTGGCCCCCCGGGCGGCCAGCGCCGCCGCCAGCGGCAGCCCGACCCGGCCGCAGCCGCCGACGACCACGACGTCCCAGGCATAGCCGCTTGCGCGGCGTGGATCCGGCACCGAACTACCCCCGCTTGTCGGATGAGCGACCCGCTCCGATCTTAGCGACAGAAAGTAGTCGGCTGCTTACTTTTCGTGTTACATGCCGGCGATGAGCTTCTCCACGCGGTCATCCACGGAGCGGAACGGGTCCTTGCACAGCACGGTGCGCTGGGCCTGGTCGTTGAGTTTCAGGTGCACCCAGTCGACGGTGAAGTCGCGCCTCCGCTCCTGCGCGCGCCGGATGAACTCGCCGCGCAGCCGGGCCCGGGTGGTCTGCGGCGGCACCGACTTGGCCTGGAATATGTCCAGGTCGCGGCAGGCGCGCTCCACGGCGCCGCGGCGCTGCAGCAGGTAGTACAGGCCGCGGCCTCGGTGCACGTCGTGGTAGGCCAGGTCGAGCTGGGCCACCCGGGGCGAGGACAGCGGCAGGTCGTGCTTGACCCGGTACCGCTCGATCAGCTGGTACTTGGTCACCCAGTCGATCTCCCTGGCCACCAGGCCGAGGTCGCCGCTCTGCACCGCGCGCAGGGTCAGCTCCCACAGGTCGAGCACCCGCTCGGTGATCGG
>JASHUI010000614.1:0-3620 GCA_030040095.1 Streptosporangiaceae bacterium
CCCCGCCCGGCCGCCGCGCGCGGCCCAGCGGCTCCTGCCCGGCCTCCAGCTCGTACACCCCGGCCGCCACCGTGGCCTCCCGCACCCCCGCCGCCCGGGCCACCAGCCGGATCCCGCCATGCCCCAGCGCCCGGGCCTCCGCCCCCAGCAGCAGCCGCCGCTGCCGCTCATCCAGGTGCGGCAAGATCGTCCCGAACTTCGCCGCCAGCATCTCCCGGCTCACCATCGCGTCCATAGCACACCAAGAAATCACAAACCGGGGAAACTACGTGTTATTTTTCTGCGATCACAGAAGTGGGGATGATCAAGGTATGGGAGGGCCGTCACGCGGTCACGGCGGCGGTGCCCCGGTGACCGGTCACCGCGGGCGGTCGCGTGGGCGACGTGCGGCGCTGGGATCACCGGTCACCGCGGGCGGTCGCGCGGGCGACGTGCTGCGCCGGGATCACCGGTATCATTAGCTCATGACGTCGCACGCTCGTCCGGTGATGATGCCCCGCTAGCGGGGCCACTTGACGCTGCCAGGACGACGTCCGACACGAGGCCCCCAGGGGCCTCGATTCATGTCCGGGAGTCGGAGCCCCGCCCATCTCGGGAGGTTCCGGTGAACCCGCAACGCATTTTCCTTACCACCACGATCCCCTACGTCAACGCGCCCCCCCACCTCGGCTTCGCGCTCGAGCTGGTCCAGGGCGACGTGCTGGCCAGGCACCACCGCCGGGCCGGCGACCAGGTCCGGCTGCAGACCGGCACCGACGACAACTCGCTCAAGAACGTGCTGGCCGCCGCGGCGGAAGGGATCCCGACCGCGGCGCTGGTCGACCGCAACGCCGCCGCGTTCGCCGCGCTGCGCGAGCCGCTTGCCCTGTCGTTCGACGACTTCATCGGCACCAGCAGCGACCCGAGGCACCGGCCCGGCGTGGAGCGGCTCTGGCGTGCCTGCGCGGCCAGCGGGGACCTCTACCTGAGGCACTACGAGGGGCGGTACTGCGTCGGCTGCGAGCAGTTCTACCGGCCCGCCGACCTGCCAAGCGGCCGCTGCCCGGAACACCGGACAGAGCCGGAGCTGGTCGCGGAGAAGAACTGGTTCTTCCGATTGTCCAGATACGCCGGTCAGCTGCACGACCTGATCGGCTCGGGCCGGCTCCGGATCGAGCCCGCCGCACGGCGGCACGAGGTCCTCGGCTTCATCGAGAGCGGGCTCGAGGATTTCAGCGCGTCACGCTCAACGGCCAGGGCCCGGGGCTGGGGCATCCCCGTGCCGGGCGACCCGGGCCAGGTCATCTACGTCTGGTGGGACGCGCTCGGCAACTACGTCACGGCGCTCGGCTACGGCAGCCGGAGCGAGGACTACCGGAGGTGGTGGACCGGCGCCGACCGCCGGGCGCACCTGGTCGGCAAGGGGGTGCTGCGGTTTCACGCCGTCTACTGGCCCGCGATCCTGCTGTCCGCGGGCGAGCCGCTGCCCACCGACATACTGGTGCACGACTATCTCACGATCGGAGGTCAGAAGATCAGCAAGTCCGGCCCCGGCGGGGGCTGCGCCGATCCGGTCGCCCTCGCCGCGAGGTACGGCACGGACGCCGTGCGCTGGTGGCTGCTGCGCGACGTGCCCCGCGTCGGCGACGCCGACTTCACCGAGGCCAGGCTGATCGCCAGGGCCAACGATGACCTGGCCAACGACCTCGGCAACCTGGTCAGCCGGGTGGTCACGCTGGTGCACCGCTTCCGTCACGGCAGGGTTCCGCGGCCCGGCGCGTCCGCCGCCGCGGACGGGTGGGCCGCCCGGGCGCTGATCGCCGCGTGTAACGGTCTTTCTGAACGCACCGTCTCGGCGCTGGCGGGTTTCGATTTCCGCGCCGCGACAGCGGCGATCTGCCACGTCGTCGGCGAGGCCAACCGCTATGTGGAGCGCGCCGAGCCGTGGCGCGCGGCCAGGGCCGAACGGGACGGCGACCCCGGCGCGGGGGAGGCGCTGGACGCGAGCCTGGCCCTGCTCGTCGGGGCCTGCTCGCAGCTCGGCCGCGAGCTGGCGCCGTTCGTTCCCGGGCTGGCGGCGCGGATCCAGGCCGCCTGCGACGACTCAGCCGGGCAGCTTCCCCCGGCCCGGCCGGTGTTCCCGCGCCTCGAGCCCGCCTTCACCGAGCCGTGAACCGGCCGCTCCGGCCCGGCCGGGCCTGCGCCGGTCAGGTCTCGTCGTCCGGGCCGTCCGGCGGATACAGCGGCGCCTGGCCGCCCGGCGGGCGGATCTGGCCGAACCGCTGCTCGTACAGGGTCAGGTTCTCGTTGATGGTCCTGATGATGTCGAAAACGGCGGTCGGCGGCACCCTGACCCGGGCCACCAGCCGGTGCGGCGCCCTGATCACGTTCTCGCCTTCCTCGGTCAAGGCCGGCTGCGGCGGTTCGCTGCTGACCAGGAAGTCGAAGGTGAACTCGTGCCCGGTGTGCCAGATGGCCAGGGCGTTGGCGTAGGAACCCCCCTCCTGGGCGGGTTCCGCATGGGTCTCGAACACCATCCGGGGCTGGGCAGGCGGATCGCTCACCCCAGCACGGTACCGCCGCCCGCGCCCCCCGAAACCGCGAGGAAAGCGCGGCAGAATCGGCCCCGTCCGCCGCATCTCGTTCCCGACCAGGCCAGACACTCCCCGGTGGTCAGCGGTCGGCCGCGTGATCTCAGGAGGCCACTAAGTTGTCTCCCGGTCTACGCACATCCTCAATCGAGTCGTGACCTTGCGCACGTACAGTGAAGGCACATCGCTGATTGCGAGACCGCGTCCAGTACGCCGGCGATCCCCGCAACGCCTGGCGGTACGGGAAATATGTACTGGTGGTCACGAGTCGCGCTGCCGCTCCTCGTGATGGGACGCGTGCCCGGCCGCCCTCGGCGGCCGGGCACAGGCTCGATGTTGGCCCAATGAACGCGGTTGTAAAGGGAGGCCCTGAGTGCGGTCGGATGGTTCCGGCGGCGCGCGATGAGCCTGGCCGTCCTGGCCGGAGTGGCCGGGGCTCTGGTGGCCGTCGCCGCGGCGGTCGCGCTGTGGCGCGAGTCCATCCGCCGCGAGTCCTCCGGCCGGAACGCGTACCGGGCCCTCGCTTGTGCGGCATTGCTCTGGGGCGCAGGCTTCGTCGCCCAGGACGGCATGCCGGCCACCGGCACCGGGACCTCGCTGACCTTCGGTGACCTGCTCACCCTGCTCGCCTTGCCGGCCCTGGCGGTCGGCCTGTTCAGCCTGGCTCAGGCCGCCCAGGGGGCGGGCGGGAGTGACGGCCCCGCCGCGGCCGGGGTCCGGGCCCGCACCGCGGTGGCCTGGGCGGCCGATGCCTGCCTCCTGGCCACTTCCCTGTTCGTGATCGACTGGGTGGCGCTGCTCGGGTCCGACTACCGCAGGACCGGCGAGTCGGCCGGGGCGTTCGCCCTGCAGGCGATCCATCCGATAGCCGACCTGATCGCGCTCGGGGTCCTCCTGGCGATGGCGATGCGTGCCGGGCGGGCCGGGCTTGCCCCGTACCTGGCTTTGGTCGTGGTGGCGGTGGGCGAGTCGCTCGCCGTCGGCGCGCGGATCAGCAGTACGCGGCCCGGGGCCTGGGCCGTGGTCGTGCTGCTGGCCGGGTTCTGCCTG
>JASHUI010000615.1:0-4094 GCA_030040095.1 Streptosporangiaceae bacterium
CGCCGGTACCTGCCTGCTCGCCGCCTTCGCGTTCCACGCACTGCGCACCCGCCGACCGCCGCTCGTGGACCTGCGACTGTTCAAGGCGCGCTCCTTCTCGGCCGCGACCTCGCTGATATTCCTGTCCGGCTTCGGCACCTTCGGAGCGCTGTTGCTCCTGCCGCTCTACTACCAGCAAGTGCGCGGCCAAAGCGCGCTTGACGCCGGCCTCCTGCTGGCACCGCAAGGCCTCGGGATGCTGCTCACCAGGAGCAAGGCCGGAACGCTCACCGACCGCATCGGCGCACGCCCGATCGTGCTCGCCGGCGTCGTGCTCACCGCGGCCGGCACCGCCGCCTACACCCAGGTCGGCGTCCACACCAACGAAATCCTCCTCGGCCTCAGCCTCGTCGTGCGAGGCGCCGGCCTCGGCGCCGTGACGATCCCGGTCATGGCCGCCGCCTACCTCGGGCTCCCGCCCGGCCAAGTACCCCACGCCAGCAGCGTCACTCGAATCGCGCAACAGGTGGGCGGCTCGTTCGGCACCGCCATCCTGGCGATGATCCTCGCAACCCAATTCCACACCCACCACGGCCTCACCGGCGAGGCCACAGCGTTCGGCACCGCGTTCTGGTGGGCACTCGGGCTCACCGTCATCGCGATCATCCCCGCTCTGGCACTACCCCGACAGAGCAAAGACCAGCCCGACGACGCGCGCCAAACACCTCAGCCACGGCCAGAAGGCGGCGGGAGCGAGCACCCAGGCCTAGTGCGCTGACCACTACGGATCACCAGACCCCGGTGTTGGCGAGGATGCGCATGATCCCTCGTCACGGCGGGACTCGCAGTCCTGGCCGCCGCACGCTCCGAGCAGGGCTGTCGCCGCGCCAATCGGTCGCCGCACGATGATAACTGCTGCTATGCCGGATCCGGTCCCAACCAGGGGTGCAGCACGGCGATGTCGGTCTTGGTGAAGTCATCTCCGGTGCACAGAATGGGGTACCCAGTTCGTTCGGCTAGCGCGTAGGTGAAGCAGTCACCGAAGTTCAGCCCAGCTGGATGCCTCCCTTTGCCATAACGGCGCCAGCCGCTCATCGCTCGGGCGGCCAGGTCTGCGTCGACGGGCACGATGTCGATCTCCGCGTCACGGAGGAAGCGATCGACAACGTCCTGCCCGGCAGGCCAGAGCCTGGCCTCGATGGCGATGCCCAGTTCGACCCGGATGGCGGCAGGCATCAGACGGGCGAGGGCATCCTCAAGGTGAGCCCTGAGCACGTCGGCCTCCTGCTCACCGAGGATGACCGCCACGGCTGCCGACGTGTCGACGACAAGGCTTCCCCGGGTCGGCTGCACCGGCTGCGTCAACGCGGTAGGCCAATATGGTCGTAGCCGACGATCTCCTCTGGTGCCCGGCTATCGGCAACTGGCAGGGCTGCTACGTCCGCCGCAAGGCGTGCCAATCGCGCTCTCATACTGGCCGCGTGCCTGGCGTGTTCACGGTCGAGCCGTTCCCTGAGCGCGATCACGACGGCCTCGGTCAGCGTCTCGCCTGTCTCGGCAGCCAACTGCCTGGCTAGCCGGTCTGCCTCGTCGCTCTTGATGCTCAGCGCCATGGAAGAAGTATAGACTGGATAGCAGACTTCTACCACGGATGCCGCCCTGAGCATTCCTGATCGACCTCGATGAGGAACGTCCGCGTCCTGCTCCCGGAGCCGGGAACGCCACGCCGACTCGACGCAAGAATCACCGGGGAGCCCAGCCAGCGACCTGACAGAAGTGGTGTAGCTCTTGAGCGTCCTTGGGTTCTTGCCCGTTGCCTGCCTCAAGGCCAGTTGCCACGAGGGCAAGGGTGCGCAGCCTCGTTGCCTGCCGCCGGTCCGTCGCTGTAGGACCGGTATGCTCATGACGCGGCGTCGGCACGTCATCAAGAACCGCAGGTCAGCGCGTTAGTTCATCGGGGCGTTAGCTCAATGGTAGAGCAGCGGACTTTTAATCCTTCCGGTGCAAGCGGTGTACACACCTGCGAAAACGCACGTCAAGACCGAGCGAAACCGCACCAATCCGTCGCTGCAAGACGCAGCCGTCGTGACCTGCCGAACCATACGTCAGGTCTGGCCCGGTTCGTCGGCCAGGAGCTGCGTGACTGCGGCTTTGAGCTCGCTTAGCGGTGTCTCCACGGTGCGCCTGATGACATGAGCCTCGACGCGATAGTAATGGTGGGCTAGCAAGTCGCGCAGCCGCGCGATCTCCCGCCATGGAACTTGGGCCTGGCGCGCGAGAAGGTCTTCTGGCAGCGACTTGACAGCCTCGCCTATAACGACGAGTCGGTAAAGCAGCGCGTCGAAAGCAAGCTGCGCCTCGTCCGCCTTATTGTCGGCCTCGGCCCGTTCCAGCGCTTCTGTCGCCCTGCTGACCCTCTCCGCTGCGTCAAGGATGTCAGCCAGCCGCTCCGACGAAGTTCGTGTCACAGGGGGATCGCCTCGGCTAGCGCCCGCTCCCGTACCGGCTCTGCCATCACCTCCACGGCTGCAACATCCACCGGCCTGCCCACCAGATCCTCGATCTCGCCGGCGAGCTTCAGCAGCGGAAACAGCCCACGCTCCGCGGCCGGGAAATCCACCAGCAAGTCGATATCCGACTGCGGGGTCTCCTCTCCGCGTGCCACCGACCCGAAGATTCGCACGTTCCTCGCACCCACGCCCTCGGCCGCGGCGCGTATCTTCGCCCCGTGTTCTCGCAGCAAGGCCGCCACCGGACCCGGTGATCCTCCTGGACTGTCCGCGGTCCCCGAGAGCACGAGTTTGCGGCCGGCTGCACGCAACAGGCGCCCCAGCGTGCGCACCGTCGGGCTGGCCACACCCGTCTCGTACCGTGCAACCATCGCCTGAGACGTCCCTGCCCGGCGCGCCAGTTCCGCCTGCGTCAGGCCGGCCTCCTGCCGAACCCTTACGAGCAGCGCGCCTGCATCTGTATCCACTACCCCACTATATCTTTTTAGGCATCGACGATCCACTCGCCACAACCGTAGGAACGCGCGGATGCGCCTGGTGACCCGAGGCCAGTTGCCGCGACGGAAGGAGCGCCGCAACGTCGTCGCCTGTCGTGAGTCCGACGCTGTATGACCGGTATGCTCATCACGCGGCGTCGTCACGTGATCGAGAAGCCGCAGGTCAGCGCGTTAGTTCACGCGGGGCGTTAGCTCAATGGTAGAGCAGCGGACTTTTAATCCGTGGGTTCTGGGTTCGAGCCCCAGGCGCCCCACCGGTAATTATCCATTCACCGGGGTTCCATGTTCGGAGTTGGCATGGGACGGCAGTTCGGCTAGCGATCTGTAATGGTTGAGGTTACGGTCCGTCATAAACCCGGGCATTAGCCTGCCGCCGGGCTGCGATGTCCCGTGCTGCCCGGCGATGAATGCGACGTTACTGTCGCTGGGTGTACACCAGGCTCGCATTCATCCTGGTCGGCTGCCCCGCGTCCGCTCGGCGAGCGACGGCCAGCGACGAAGGATTGTTGGGTAGCGGGAGCGCGCCGACCGGCTAGGTGAACGGCCCGGCGATAGGCGCGGCAACGCTGAATTACAGGCGCCAGGCCAGCAGCCCGAGGGTGAAGATGGCCGCGCCCACCGCGGCCACGATCGCCTCGAGCCGGATCACTTCATGCCGGCGCAGCAGTCTCACAGCGGACATGTTGACCGCGCTGTGCACCGGCATCGTGACGAATACCAGCCACGGATTCCAGCCCAGCAGCAGGGTGAAACCGATGTGCAGCAGGCTCACCGCGGCCCGCTCGATCGCGCCGAGCACCGGAACCATGTTCTGCACGTACTGAAGGAACCCCATGGAGGCCAGGGCCCGGCGGGCCTCGGCGGCCTTTTCGCTGGGGTCGACGAGGAGGCGCCGGATCACGACGGCGTTCACCAGCGTGTAGACGACCTCGACCGTGGCCCAGCCGAACCCGGCCCATAGCAGGTTGTCGAAGCCTTTCACGAGGAAAAGCACGAGCAGCAGACGGACGGTTTCCTCGGCGGGGCCCGAGATCAAGGCCATGAAGGACGCCATGGGTCTTGGCGCCTTCATCCTCGGCAGCCGGGAGGCGGCCAGGGCGGCCGGGGG
>JASHUI010000616.1:0-6132 GCA_030040095.1 Streptosporangiaceae bacterium
CCGGGCCGACCGCCGCCAGCGGGATGGCGGTGCGGTCCGCCAGCGGCAACGAGGCCAGGACCGATGCGTCGCCGACCACCGCCGCGGCGGCGGCATCGTCGAGCATGAACTCCAGTCGCAGCGGCGGCCACGAGGTGTCGAGCGGCAGGCACGCCGACCCGCTCAGCAGGATGCCTATGAGCCCGGCGATCGCCTCGGCGGAGCGGGCCGCCGCCAGCGCCACCGTGGCGCCAGCATGATCCCTGCGTTGCAGCTCGGTCGCCACGGCCACGGCCCGGTCCCACATGCCCTGGTAACTGAGGGATTTTTCCCTGTGCCGCACCGCGACGGCGTCCGGACGCAGCCCGACCTGCTCCCGGATCAGGTCGAGGACGGTTGGCGCGGCTGCCGTCATGTCTGGCTCCTGCCGGGTTCGTTCACCGGCCCGGCCCACTGGGCGGGTCGGCCCGGCAGCCGTCGGTTGCCGGCGGCAGCGTCACGCGGCCGCGAAACGGACAGCAGCGGGCCATCTCCCGAGCATTGTCGCCCGGACGAAAAGGCGAAAACAGGCCTGGCTCCTGAACGCCCAAAGGCGGAAACAATGGCCGACCGGAGCCGCCATGATGGCCGCTATGCCCGCGGGCGGGCGGGCGGCCATCATGGGTTCAGCGCGCGTGCCGTGGGTGCCCGTGGACCGCAGGCCCCGCCCGGGCTGACCAGCGCGCGGTCTGCCGCCGAAGGGCTGATCATGTGTGGCATTGCCGGTAGCCTTTCTTTCGGTGGCGACGCGGCGCGGCGCGAGGAGTCGCTCGGGGCCTGCCTCGAGACGATGACCGCGCGCGGGCCGGACGAGGGCGGGACCTGGGTGCACGGCCCCGTTGCCCTCGGGCATCGCCGGCTTGCCGTCATCGACGTCCACGGAGGCAAGCAGCCGATGGCCAGCCCGGCCTCCGGGGTTGCGCTGGCCGCGCTGAGCTTCAGCGGCGAGGTGTACAACTTCCAGGAGTTACGCCGGGAGTTGGTCGCCGGCGGCCGGGTCTTCAGAACCCGCAGCGACACCGAGGTCGTGCTCCAGGCGTATCTCGAGTGGGGCCGTGACTTCGTGACCCGGCTCACCGGAATGTATGCGTTCGCCCTGTGGGACGAGCGACGGCAGGAACTCCTGCTGGTCCGCGACCGGCTCGGCATCAAGCCTCTCTACTATGCCCCGCGCCCCGGCGGATTGCTCTTCGGGTCCGAGCCCAAGGCCATCCTGGCCGCATCCGGCTTCCCCGCCGTCTTGGACGCGCAGGGCCTGCGCGAGGTCTTGTCTCCGGTGGCGACCCCGGGACTGAGCGTGTGGAGAGGCATATCCGAGGTCCCGCCGGCCACGATGGTCATCGCCGACCGGCAGGGATGCCGCCACCACGCCTACTGGGCGCTCGAGGCGTGCGAGCACCTGGACGACCGGCCCACCACCGTCGCCCGCACGCGCGAGCTCCTCGCTCGCATCGTCAGCGAGCAGATGGAGTCAGACGTGCCGCTCTGCTCGCTTCTGTCCGGGGGCCTGGACTCCAGCATCATCACCGCGCTCGCGGCCGAGCACCGCCGCTCACGCCGCGCCGGCCCGGTGCGATCCTTCACGGTCACGTTCGAGGGCTACGAACAGGCGTTCGTCCCCGACAGCGTGCGGCCGACTCCTGACGACCCGTTTGCCAGGGACCTGTCCGCGCACGTCGGTTCCGACCACGCCGAGGTGGTCCTCAGCAGCCAGCAGCTGATCGACCGCGGTATCAGGGACACCGTGCTGCGCGCCTACGACCAGCCGCCTCTGGGCGACGAGATGGCAGCCTCGCAGTATCTGCTCTTCCGTGCCATCCGCGAGCACTCGACGGTGGCGCTCTCCGGCGAGGGCGCGGACGAGGTCTTCGGCGGATATCCCTGGTTTGCCGAGCCACCGCCGCCCACGGCCGGCACGTTTCCCTGGCTCGCCCATCTCAGTGGCGCCCCCAGGTTCTCCGTGCTCAGGCCAGAGCTGGAGCGGCAACTCGGGGTGACGGAGTACGTCGAACAGTGCTACCGGGACGCCGTCGCCGAGGTGCCCAAGGTTCCGGGCGAAGATCACGCTGACCGAATCGCGCGCGAGATCACGTACCTGACCATTACCTGGTTTCTGCCCGGGCTGCTCAGACGCAAGGACCGGATGAGCATGGCGACCGGCCTCGAGGTCCGTGTCCCCTACTGTGATCACCGGCTGGTCCAGTACGTGCTCAACGTGCCCTGGAAGATCAAGGCATTCGATGGCCACGAAAAGAGCCTGCTCCGCGCGGCTGGGGCGCGCCTGCTGCCGGCGTCGGTCCTGGGCCGCAGGAAGAGCCACTTTCCTACCATTCAGGACGCCAGATACGACGCCCTGGTCAAGGCCGACTACAAGGCGCTGCTGGAACGCCCGGACTCGGCTCTGTTCGACCTTGCCGACCCGGCCAGGCTGCGGTGGCTGGCCAGGGACCTCGGCGGCCAGTCCAGCGCCCTGTTCACCCGGCGGGCCCGGGAGCACGTCCTCGCCCTCAGCCGGTGGCTCGACATGTACCGGCCGCGCCTGGTGCTGTAGCCAGAAGGGCCGGAATACACGTTGCCCGGGCGCCGCTCCCGCCGCCGGGAGTGCCGCGTCACGCGCCTCTGCCCTCCTTGCGCATCCCGGTCACCTGGCCGCGTGCGACATCGATCACGAACTCCGCCCCATCCCAGACGGCCGCGGGGTCGATGTCCCGCGGCCTGGCCACGATGGCGTTCGGTGACGCCGCCAGGCCCTCGAACAGCCAGTCATAGACGCTTTCCGCCAACCGCTGACGGGCGAAGAAGTCGCGGAGCGCGCTCTCGTACAGGCGCATGAGCGCCGGGTAGTTCGCCGCGATAAATCGCTCCGCGAGCCTTTCAGCCACGTCCAGCCGCTCGTCGGATCCTGCCTCGCGCACCGGGTCGAGATTGGCGCCGGCAAACCAGTCCCGTTCGATGGCCAGCGCCTCTCCGGGAGCGAACATGGCACCGAGTACCCGGTCACGTACCATCTGGCGTGCTTCTTCCTCGTCATGCGCGTAGAACCGCATCGCGTTCTGCAACAGCCACCGCAGCAGGAAGAGAATGCGCTCCGGAAATACCGTGGACCGAAACGCCGCATCGTCGTACCCGCGCACTTCCTCCTCGATGTCACCCTGGATGCGGGTCATGTGGACGTAGAGGCCGCTGGCGCGCTCCAGCGCGCTCGCGCGGATATTCCCGTAGAAGACCGACTGGTCGGCGACCAGATTGCGGACCATCTTGATCAAGCGGTCGGTCTCCGTCTGTGCCATGGCCTCGGCCGGTCCCAGCCGCACCACCGCGCCGGTCGCCTGGAGCACCCGGCCGGTCTGGTAGTCGCTGCCGGTGACGATCCGAAGTCCCGGCCTGCGCAGCTGGTGCTGGCCGCCGATCGCGAACGCCCAGGCGCGTATCGTCTTCAGTGCGTCGCTGGTATCCGGGTAGACGATCTCTTCCGGCACCCCTAGGCCGGCGAACAGCCAGTGCAGGAACAGGTCGTGGCCGATGAGCGCGTGCCACCGCCACTTCTGGTCCGGGCTGACGCCCCCGTTCTCCAGGTGCACGAGGGCGGCGTCGGTGCCCGAGACCGGCGCCTGCGCCAGTACCACGCTGCGGTCGGCGAGCACATAGGCCATGCGTCCCGCCGGGTCGCTGAGCGCCCCGAAACGCCTGCCGTATTGGTCGGTGTTGCACAGCTCGACGATCAGCGTGGACCCGTCGGCGGTGCCGAGTTCCATCAGGTGGTCGCCGCGTGGGCGGCGCAGCCACCGGGGCAACTGGTCGAAGGCGGTCTCACCGGCCAGTTCGGCCCGGGTACGGGTTACCCGGTCGAGACTGGCGAGCCGGCCGAGGTTCTCCGGAACCGCCGGCCGGTACCCGGCGAACAGCCGCAGGGCCGCGGTGAGCTTGTAGGACAGGAAGGGCATCACGGCGTCCACGGTGGGGCAGCTGTCGAAGATGCGCGTCGTCTCGCGCAGCAGATGCGGGTGGTACACGGTGTCGCCGTCGGACACCGCGATCAGGGCGCTCTGCAGCCTGGCCCAGTTCCCGTCGAGCTCGCACATGCGCAGGATGGTGGCGATGCACCGGTCGACGCCGAGCCGCGCCGCGTTGCCCGCGCCCGCGGTCGCCTGGTTGAGGTAGATGATCCTGGCCTTGGTGCGGTTGGCCGCGGTCATGTCCTTCACGATCTGGTCCGAGCCGTCCGTCGAGTTGTTGTCGACCGCGACGATGACAACCCGGCCCATGTCGACGCCGGCCTGGTTCAGCAGCGACTGCAGCGTGGCCTCCAGGTGCGGGGCCTCGTCCATGAACTTCACGATGAGGAACACATCGCGGCCCTCGTCGGCCAGCTGCGCGGCCTGGTCCAGCGGCGCACACTGGCCGGCGCCGAAGTGGGCGGACCGGCCCGCCAGAAACCGCCGCACGACCTGCCGCTGGAGGTCATGGGGGGCCGCGCCGTGCGCCGCGGCCCGGGCCAGCAGCACCTGCCGCGCCTGCCTGATCTGTTCCGGCAGCACGGGGTCCACGTCCGAGGTCGCGTTGAGCGCGAGCAGCGGGCTGTGCAGCGCGGTCTCCGGCGGCTCCGTCTGCCTTTGCCGGGTCCACTTGCTGTGAAACAAGGTGCGGTCCGAGGAGCTGGCGGACGGTCGCATCCGGCCTCCTTCGGGCTGCCGGTGGTCAGCCTCCCCGCGTGCCGGTCCGTTGATCACCGCGGTCACAGCCCCGCGACGCTGGCGTGCGCGATGCTTTCCACCGTGGGGCACCCGCACAGGCCCATGGCGAGGTCCAGCTCGTCGCGCAGGATCGCGAGCACCTCGGCCACCCCCGCCTGGCCGCCGGCGGCGAGCCCCCACAGGACCGGCCGGCCGACCAGGACTCCCTTCGCGCCCAGCGCCAGTGCCTTCAGCACGTCGACGCCGCGGCGCACGCCGCCGTCGACGTAGACCTCGGATGACTGGCCCACGCGATCGGCGACCTGCGGCAGGGCTCGAAGCGCCGCGATCGCCCCGTCGAGCTGCCGGCCGCCGTGATTGGAAACGATCACAGCCGCGGCGCCGAGCCCCACGGCGAGCGCGGCGTCCTCACCGGTCAGGATGCCTTTGACCGCGATCGGCAGCGCGGTGATGCCGCGCAGCCACGACAGGAGCTCCCAGGTCATCCCGTCGTCCACGAGCTGGCGTGTCAGCTCGGCCACGCTCGGCCGACCGGACCGTGAGTCGGCGCCCGCCGGGGCGGCCATCAGATTCACCGGGACCACGTCATCCGGCAGGGCGAAGCGATTGCGCACATCCTGGTCCCTTCGCCCCATGACCGGCATGTCGGCGGTGAGGACCAGGGCGCGATATCCCGCCGCCTCGGCCCGGCGTACCAGCTCCGTGACCAGGCCACGGTCGCGCAGGCAGTAGAGCTGCAACCACAGCGGGCCGGCCGCGGCGGCCGCCACGTCCTCCATGGTGCGGCTGGCGAAGCAGCTGATCGCGGTGGCCAGGCCCGCGGCCCCGGCGGCCCGGGCGGTCGCCACCTCGCCGGCCGGATCGACGAGACAGTGGTATGCCATGGGCGCGACCGCGATCGGCGCCGCCACCTCGGCGCCGAGCATGGCCGTGGTGGTCAGGCGGGAGCTGACGTCGACCAGGACTCTTGGCCGAAGCTCCACGCGGGCGAACGCGAGGCGGTTGGCCCGCCTGGTCAGCTGGTCGCCGGCGCCGCCAGCGATATAGTCCCATACGTCTCTCGGCAATGTGCGCCGGGCCATCCGGCCGTAGTCGGCAACATTGACGGCAACAGGCGCCATCAGCTCTTCCATTTACCCTGTCTCCACAGGCCACCTTGCAATATTCGAGGTGATCGCCACACCAGCCCGAATAATGGGCGCCTTGCAGGCAGCCGCGAAATTAAGGCGCCCGCGCCACTGCTGCTCGTCAGGATTGGGCTAAATCGTCACGTGACGGATGCAGTCCACAGAATAACCATTAGGGCCAGGCGCGTGGCAAGTTACGCCTTGCCGCATTTAACCTAGGCGGGCAGGTGGCATGAGTCTGTTGGCAGGTGGCGGGCCTGCGGGCGGGTGGCATGGGTCTGCGGGCGGGTGGC
>JASHUI010000617.1:0-3178 GCA_030040095.1 Streptosporangiaceae bacterium
GCGGCCGACCGGCACAAGGCCCGTCCGGCCCCCCGCCCCTCCCGTTCCCCGGCGCGTGCTCCGCAGCCGCATGAATCGGCCGACGGTCAGCGGATAAGGTCCGCCCACCCGCCCCTCCCGAATGCTCGGGGGCCGCATGAATCGGCGGGCGTCAGCGGATATCGTGCCAGTCCGATTGTCGGATATAACATGCGCGCATGAGGACCGTGACCGCCACCGGGGTCTCACGGCACTTCCCCGGCCTCCTGGACGCGGTCGAACGCGGCGTCGCTCACGTCCGCATGTCAGGCACCCCGCGCGGCACGCCCGACCTGATCATCGCCGCGCATGCCGCCGAGACGGGCCGCATGGTGCTGACCCGCGACGCGGCGGGCCGGTTCGGCGGCCTGCCCGGCACCCGGGCGATCGACGCCTTATCGGTTTCGCCGGGCCAGGCTCGCGCCGTCGGACAGCCCGCGGCCGTCCCGCCCCTCGGCACCGGCTTCCGCCGCTTACCGGTAGGCTCACGGCCGCTCACGGCCCGGTGCGCCCTGGTCCGGGCGCCCGATAGATTGACCACTATATAGATTTTAACTATAGGATAAATAGGAATATCTAGCGGGCACTGGGCCTGGGGAGGGCGGGACACATGCAGATCAAGACCTTCCAGACGCCATCGCTCGGGGACCGGAGCTACCTGGCCACCGACGGCACGGTCGCGCTCGTGGTGGACCCGCAGCGCGACATCGACCGGGTGCTCGCCGCGACCGCCGAGCGCGGAATCACGGTGACGCACGTGTTCGAGACGCACCTGCACAACGACTATCTCACCGGCGGGCTGGCCCTGGCCCGTGCGACCGGGGCCGCCTATCACGTGAACGCCGCGGACACGGTGGCGTTCGACCGGGTCCCGGTCGCGGACGGCGACGTGGTGGCGGTCGGGGCGTCGATGCAGGTGCGAGTGATCGCCACCCCGGGGCACACGTTCACTCACCTGGCGTACGCGCTCGAGGATCCCGTCTCGGGCGACACGGTCGCGGTGTTCACCGGCGGCTCGCTGCTCTACGGGTCGACCGGGCGCCCCGACCTGCTCGGTGCCGAGCATGCGCCCGCTCTCGCCGCGGCGCAGCACGCCTCGGCCCGGCGCCTGGCCTCGATGCTCCCCGACCACGCCGCGGTCCTCCCCACGCACGGATTCGGCAGTTTCTGCGCGGCCTCGGTACCGAACGCGGACGACTCCACGATCGGGGAGGAGCGCCGGGTCAACCCGGCACTCGTCTTCGACAAAGACCGATACGTCGCCGCCTTGCTGGCGGGCCTGGACGAGTACCCCGCCTACTACGCCCGGATGGGCCCGGCCAACGCGGCGGGACCGCCCGCGCTCGACCTGACTCCCCCGGCGGCGTCCGGCGCCGCCCAGATAGCCAGGCGCCTGCAGGCCGGGGAATGGGTCGTTGACCTGCGGGGACGGCGAGACTTCGCGGCGGGGCACCTGCCCGGATCGCTGAGCTTCGAGTACGGCAACAGCCTCGTGCCCAACCTCGGCTGGCTCCTCCCCCCGGGCACTCCCGTGACGCTGATCGGGGACAGCCCCGAGCAGGTTGCCGACGCCCAGCGCGATCTGGCCAGGATCGGCATCGACCACATCGCCGGGTCGGCCGGCCCGCCCGGGGAGTGGGCGCCGCAACTGGCCTCCTACCCGGTCGCCGACTTCGCGCGGCTGGCCGCGGCCCGGCGGCACGAGCCGGTGCCCGTGCTCGACGTCCGGCGCCGGCTCGAGTGGTCGGACGGTCACATCGACGGGGCGCTGCACGTTCCCCTGCACCAGTTGCCGGCCCGCCTCGCCGACCTGCCGTCCGGGCCGATCTGGGTGCACTGTCAGGCCGGGTACCGCGCGAGCGTTGCCGCGTCGATCCTGGACGCGGCCGGGCACGCGGTCACCGCCATCGATGACGACTTCCCCCGCGCGGCCCAGGCCGGTCTGCCGGTCGTTCCCGGCCGGGCCTGCGGCCCGGCCGCTGCGCCCGGGCCGTCAGAGACGTAAAGGGGCGCCAGCGCGTCGTGGCCGGGTATCAGCCGGCCACCACGACGGTGTGCTTGCTGGTGAACGGCCGCCCGGAGATCAGCTCCGATTCCCGGCCGTCGGGGCCGACGGGCACGTCGCCCACGAGCGTGACCCGGTGCAGGGTCCGCTCCGGGTCCAGGTGCTCGATGTCGCGCGGGGCCAGGTGCGCGGTGGCCCGGTTGTCCCAGAACGCGACGGTGCCCGGCTCCCAGCGCAGCCGCACCGTGTACTCCGGCCTGGTGATCTCGGCGTAGAGCAGGTCCAGGACCGCCTTGCTCTCCCGCCCCGTCACGCCGACGATGTGGCTGGTGAAGCCGGGATTGACGAAGAGCCCCTTCTCCCCCGTGACCGGGTGCACCCGCACCACCGGGTGAACCGCCACGAGCAGGTTGTCCTCCACCCGCCGCGCGTAGCTGTTGCCCGTGCCAGGCCCGTCCGGCCCGCCGTAGCGGTGCTCCGCGCGCAGCGTGTCGACGAAGGCCCGGACCGGCTCCGACAGCCCCCGGTACGCCGCGACCAGGTTCGTCCAGATGGTGTCGCCCCCGATCTCCGGCACCACGTCGGCGCGCAGGATCGAGCCCGCGGGCGGGTTGACCGCGGCGGTCACGTCGGTGTGCCAGCCGACGAAGTAGCTGTACTCGCGGCGCCGGGCCTCCTCGCGGTAGTCCTTGCCGTAACGCTGCTCGTACCGCCGCTGGTCGACGGTGAAGATCTCCGGGTAGTTCTCCGGCGGCGCCTCGTCGTGCGGGTGGGCGTAGGTCAGCTCACCGAACTGCCGGCCGAACGCGATCTGCGCGGCGTGATCCAGTCTCTGGGCCCGGAAGAAGATGACCTTGTACCGGTGCAGCGCGCTGCGGATCGCATCCACCTGCGCCGGCGCCAGCGGCCGGGAGATGTCGACATCCGTGATGTCGGCGCCGATATGGCCCGCCACGGGGCGCACGCCGACCGCCGCCGGGGCCTGCCGCACATCCTGGGTAGTCGTCATGAAACCGTTCCTCCCTGTTCGCGGGTCTGGCCGGAAGGCATGACGTTAGTCTATTAATTCGCTAGACTTTATCAACAACGGGGCGCGGCTGGCTGAGTGCGCGCGGCGCGCGGCGGGCTGAGTGCCGGCGGCGGGCGGCAGGCCGG
>JASHUI010000618.1:0-10747 GCA_030040095.1 Streptosporangiaceae bacterium
GAGCTTGGCGAGACCGGGACGTGCGGCGCCCCCCGACACTGGCGCCCGGCGCTCTCCGGCACCCCCGAATTCCGTGATCGTTCCGACTTCTCACGGGTTCCGTGCATTTCCTGCCCTAATTTGGGCGTTATGTGCGCACCGAATCCGTGAAGAGTCGGAGTGATCTTTGTTTGCACGGGGCGGGCGGGGGTGGTGTCGCGGGTGGGTCATGAGTGGGCTGGGTCGCGGCGGCTGGCGGGGCGGTGCGCGAGCCTGGGGAGCGCGGGACGTGCTAGGTCAGCGAGGAGAACATGGCTTGGACGGCGGCGACGGCCTGGTCGCCGCGGCCGGTGACGTCGAGGGCGAGTTTTCCGTCGCTCTCGACAACCGACCAGGCCGCGAAGGCGCAGCACTCGCGTTCCAGCGCGACCAGCGCGCTCAACTCGCCGGCAACGCGCGGGCCGGCGCGGAAAACCAGGCGCAGCCCCCGATCGCTCCGCGAGGCCTGGAGGAGGGCGCGTGCCGTCAGGGCCTCCCAGCGGGCGGCCCGCGTGACCAGGTCGGCGGGGCTGAGAGCGCAGACTAGCGCGGCGGATCCGTGGTCGTGGTCTGTGGTCACGCGGTGGTCGTCGGTGGTCGCGTGGTCTGTGGTCACGCGGTGGTCGTCCGTAGTCTCGTGGTCGTGGTGCGTGGTCACGCGGTCGTCCGTGGTCATTGGCGCATCTCCGGGGCCGGGATCGTGGCGGCGATAAAATCCTGGTTATTCAAGTCCGCTTGATGTCAAGGGCGTGCCCGGTGCCTGAGGAGCTGCTAACGATCGGCGAACTCGCTCGCCGCGCGGGCCGCCGCGCCTCCTCGATCCGCTACTACGAGGAGATCGGCCTGCTGCCCGAGCCGGTTCGCGTGGGCGGCCGGCGGCGCTATCCGCCCGGGATGGTCCGCACGCTCGGGGCCATCGCGGCCGCCCAGCGGGCCGGGCTATCGCTGGAGGAGATCAAGGCGGTGTTCGGCGCGGCGCCGGGGGAGCCGGACGCGATCGAGCAGTTCCGCCGCGTCGCGGCCGCGAAGTTGCCGCAGGCGGCCGCGGCCATCGAGCGGGCGAGGCTGGCCGCGGCTTGGCTGGAACACGCCGCCGCGTGCCAGTGCCCCGCGCTGGAGGAATGCCCTCTGCTCGACGAGGGCCACGAGCTTCCCGCCTGATCCTGGACCGGGATCGGCGCCGGCTGCAGCCAGCCAGAACACCCCCGGTGCCTCGTAGGTGGCCGGCGATGAAAGGATGCGTAAAGGGAGGGATAAATGGTGAAGGATGCCCTGGCGCGGATCGAAGCGGCAAGGACCAGCCAGGCATCCGCGCTCGACCTGGCCGGGCTCGGCCTGGACTCGCTGCCGCCCGAGATCGGCCGCCTCACCCAGCTCACCGAGCTCAATCTGGCCCGCAACCGGCTGACCAGCCTGCCCGACTGGATGGGCGACCTGACCGCGGTGACGCACCTGAACCTGACCGGAAACCGGCTCACCACCCTTCCCGACCGGCTCGGCGACCTGACCGGCATGACCGAGCTCAGCCTGCGGGGAAACCAGCTCAGCGCGCTGCCTGACGCGCTCGGGAACCTGACCCGGCTCGCTGACCTTGACGTCACCGGGAACCGGCTGACCGAGCTACCCGAGCGGATCGGCGACCTGGCCGCGCTCACCAGCCTCGACCTGACCACCAATCGGCTGGCCCGGCTGCCCCCGCGTATCGGAGACCTTCGCCAGCTCATCAGCCTGAGCCTGACCCACAACCAGCTGTCCGCCCTGCCCGAGGAGATCGGCCACCTGGCCCGGCTGGCGCACCTGCACCTGGCCTGGAACCGGCTCCGCGGGCTGCCGGACAGCATCGGCCAGCTGAAGGCCCTCACCCGGCTCGATCTCAGCCATAACGAGCTCACCGCCCTGCCCGCCGCGATCAGCGAGCTCGTGGCCCTGACCCGGCTGGACCTGGAGGCAAACGAGCTCACCGGCCTGCCGGACAGCATCGGCGCCCTGCCGCTGCTGAACCGGCTGGACGTGACCGGCAACCGGCTGACCACCTTGCCGGACAGCATCGGCGGCCTGCCGCTGCTGAACCGGCTGGACGTGACCGGCAACCAGATCACCGCGCTGCCGCGGAGCGTGGGCAGCCTGGGCTCTCTCGCGTACCTGGTGCTGGCGGACAATCAGCTGACCCGGCTGCCGGACGAGCTCACCGGCCTGCCGATCCTCGTTGATCTTGATCTGAGCGGCAACCAGCTGACCGCGCTGCCCGACCACGTCGGTAACCTGTCGGCCTTGACCTACCTGAACCTGAGCGGAAACCGCCTGACCGGGCTGCCGGACAGCATCGGGGACCTGTCCGCCCTGCGCTACCTCAACGTCAGCGCGAACCGGGTCAGCGAACTGCCGGAGCGGATCGGCGAGCTGACCGGCCTCGCTCAGCTCGACCTCAGCGGCAATCAGCTGCCCGCCGTGCCGCGCTCGCTGTCCCGCCTCGGCCAGGTCTCCATCTTGCTGGGCGGCAACCCCCTGGCGCCGGAGCTGCAGGCCGCCTACGACGAGGGCCCCGAGGAGTTCCGCACCTTCCTCGGGCTGCTCCATGAGGAAGGCGAGTTTATCCACGAGGCCAAGCTGGTGCTGGTCGGAGAGGGCGCGGTCGGCAAGAGCAGCCTGCTGGCCGCCCTGCGCGGCGAGGACTGGGTCCCGCACCGGCCCACCACGCACGGGGTCGAGATCAAGCCTCTGGTGCTCAAATCGGATGACACCGAGCTCACCCTGAACGGCTGGGACTTCGGCGGGCAGCGCGCGTACCGGCCGACCCACCAGCTGTTCTTCAGCGCGTCCGCCATCTACCTGGTCGTCTGGAATCCGCGGGTCGGGCCGGAACGAAACTTCGTCGACTACTGGATCAGCCTCATCAGGCACCGGGCCGGCCGGTCGGCGCGGATCCTGGTCGTGGCCACCCATGGCGGTGCCGGGCAGCGCGGCGCGTACCTGGATGAAGCCGGACTCCGGGCCCGCTACGACGAGATGATCGTGAGCTTCCACCACATCGACAGCCTGACCCGCATGGGCATCGACGAGCTGCTCGAGGCCATCGCCGCGACGGCGATCACCCTGCCCCACATCGGACGCTGGTATCCGGCCAGCTGGCGCAGGCTGCGGCAGGAGCTCAGGGAGCGTGACGAGCCGTACCTGAGCTATGACGCCTACGCGTCGGCCGCGCTGGCCCACGGGATGAGCCGCACCGCGGCCATGTCGCTGGCCCGGAACGCCAACGCCCTCGGGCACTGGATCTACTACGCCGACGATCAGCGGCTGTCGGACCTTGTCATCTTCAAGCCCGACTGGCTCAGCACGGCCATCAGCTTCGTTCTGGACGATCTCGAGACCAACCGCGCGAACGGGCTGCTGCCGCACTACCGGCTGCAGCAGCTATGGAACGATCCGGCGCGGCCCCCCGAGCAGAATTACCCGCCGCAGATCTACCCCGTCTTCCTCCAGCTCATGGAGCGGTTCGACATCTCCTATCAGGTGATAGACCGCTCGGGCCGGGGCGAGCCGACCAGCCTCATCGCGCAACTGGTTCCGGCCGGCCGGCCGGACCTCGCCGCCTGGGAGAGCTATCACCCTGAGTTCGAGACGCGCAGCCAGATCTGCGAGATCGTCGAGGCCAGCTCGGATGATCCGGCGATCCCCGAAGGGCTGATGTACCAGCTGATCGTGCGCTTCCACCGGTTCTCGCTCGGCCGCGACGACTACCGCAGGAGCGTGCACTGGCAGGCCGGCATCATCCTGGACGACGACTACAACGGCCGCGCGATGATCATCGTCGAGCGCAACCGCGTCCAGGTCAAGGTACGCGCCCCGTACCCGCAATTCCTGCTGCACCGGATCACCCAGGACATCCGGGACCACGTCCAGGCTTTCTGGAAGGGCCTGGATGTGCGCGTGATGGTGCCGTGCGGCAGCGAGTGCGAGGAGGAGGTCCCGGGAACCGGCCTGTTCGACGTGGCGAAGCTGATCTACAGCAGGGAGCGGGGACGGGACGAGTACCCGTGCTCGCGCTGCACCAAGTGGCAGAACATCGACCGCCTGCTGCTCGGGACGCCGCGCGCGCCGCTCGCCGACGAGGACCGGCTGGTCCGGGCCGTCCGTGAGGCGATGGCGCCGGAATTCAGGGCCATGCTCACCCGGATCAGCGCCAGCGACCGCCTGGCCGAGGGCGCCGTCGGCCGGCAGGCGACCGAGATCAAGCGGGCGATCAGCCAGACCGAGGAGCGGTACCGGGACCTCATACTGGCCCTCGACGACGAGGCGCGCGAGGGACCGCGGCTGTTCACCCTGGCGCCGCTCAAGCCGTCACCGCTTCATCCGGGCATCGCCGTGTACTCGGTACAGCTCACGCTGTGGTGCGAACACTCCCGGCTGCCGGTGCACGTCCTGAACGCGGGGCGGCCGCCGACGGGGGTCTACCAGATCGACGTGCCCAAGGAGTGGCTGGTCAAGGCGGCGCCCTGGATCAAGGTCACATCGGTCTTGGTCCGCAACCTGCTCCCGGTCAGCCTGGACGGCCTCAAGATCAGCCTGCCTCATCGGGACTGGCGGGCCCTGGCCGACCGGCTGCAGCTGGCCGAGGACAGCCTGGACGCGCTGGCCGGCATCCCGGCCGACAGCCTCCCGGATCAGCAGACCGCCGTCGCCCTGGCGCCGGACTGGCCGGGTTTCCGTGTGGACGGATCGCTGCTGCGCACGGTGCACGCCTTTCTCAGGGAGAAAGACCCGTCTTTCGCAGGCCTGGAGCGCGTGCGAGACCGTGACCGGTACCGATGGGTCCATCATAAGTTCGTGAGCTACTACCGGCCGCCGCCTCCGGTGGTGCCGCTCCAGCAAACTGGCGAGTGAGACCGTTTAGGCGCGCCTAGATGGAAACCCGGCCCGCGGTGACCTCGTCAAGGAAGTTGCGCGCGTTGGGGGAGAGTTCTGAACTCATCTTGTCCAGGGCCCTGAGGCTGAAGTACCCGCACTGATCGTGTACGCGGGGCTCCTGGATAGTCGCGACGCCATCAATGATCTCAGCCAGGAACCAGGTATAGACCATCGTGTACGAGTCCTCGCTGAACTCCCGCGTGCCCAGTTCGCTGATGATCTCGACTTCTATGCCCGCCTCCTCGCGGACCTCGCGGGCGGCCGTCTTCCTGGCATCCTCGTTGGGGTCGAGCTTGCCGCCCGGAATCTCCCACTGCTGGCGCTTGGCAGTATTCCGGTGAAGGAGGAGTATTTCTCCCTCAGGGTTCTTGACGATGCATCCGGCAAGCCGTAGCTTCTCCATCACGCCTCACTTACCACCCGTCTAATGCTTTCCGCTACCTAGTTCGTCGCCCGATCCGCTGGTCAGAAACAATGCGCCGCGAGAACGCCCGCCGGGCATTGGCTTATGCTAGCGCACGCGCGCCACGCGCGGGCCAGGATGGATCCTAGCGGTGACGCGGGCGGGTCGGCCAATACTTCGGCCAAGTGCCCGCCTGGCCGGCGAGGCAGTGGCTGAACAGGAGATTGTGACACGGCGCCGACCTGCGCCGGGTTCCCGTACGAGATCAAGCGCCGGGTGCCGGGCGCCGCGACGAGGCGGGCAATGGGCCCGGGAGACCGGGCTGGCGGCCCGTTCCTTTCGCCGGCACCCGGCGTTGATCGGCCGCAGAATGGCGGATATAGTGACTCGCTGAGTATTAGGCATCCTATAGCGTCCGGGGAGGCCGGCCGGTGGGGTCGAGCGCACGAGGGGGAACCGGGCGCCATATCTGCATCTTCGGCCTTACCGCCGCAGGTAAGACCACCCATGCTAAACTGCTGGCTCAGCAGCTCGACTGCGACTACGTCTCGGCATCGCAGTTGATGTTTGACGAACTCGGCTACCGTGATCGCGGGGACCACGGCACCTGGATCCGCAGCTCTTCCGAGATATCGGCGAAACGCGAGAACGGATCGGTCGACCGGGAAGTCAACCGTAAGCTACTGGCGCTGGCACGGGCACCTGAGCGAATCGTCTTCGATTCCTGGACGCTACCGTTCATGCTCAGAGAAATGCCGGACCTCAGGCAGGCGGTCATCTTTCTCAGGCTCGACTCAGACGTCCACTCGCGCGCGGTGAAATCGGTCGTGTCGCTGGGCGCGGGCGCGAGCCTCAGCATGACCGACGCGACCCGGCTGATCAGCGAGAAAGACGCGTCGAGCCGGCAGATCTTCGCCAAGACATTTGGCTTCGATATTTTCAGGCCGGCCGATTACCTCGGGCCGCGCGAGCAGTTGGTCGTCGACGTCGGATCGTTTGTCTACGGCGTGAACCCGGATCAGGTACGCCAGGGCGTACGCGATGCCCACCGATGCATCGTGCAGCGCATCAGCGACTGGGCAGAAGGGCTCTGAATGAAGCTATCCGTATGTGACCTTGGCTCGCTCGACGAGGCGATCGAGCGCGGCGAGTACCCGGATTACATCTACACCTACCCGCCCAGGCAGGCTTATCGCCGGCTGGCCACGAGCGTCACGCAAACCCGCTCGGTCGTGCGCGACTCGCTGGCCGCCCGGCCCGATATTAACCTGTACGTCCATATTCCGTTCTGCCGTCAGGTCTGCCGGTTCTGCAACCTGTACACCACCACCGGGCACGGCGATGAGTCCGTCTACGACCGGTATATCGACCGCGTCCTTGACGAGGCGGCCGCCTACGCGGAGCAGGACCTACTGCCGCAGGGATGCCGCTGGCGGACCCTGTACCTGGGGGGCGGGACGCCGTCGGTGCTCTCGATCGCCCAGCTGGACAGGCTGGTGTCGGGCCTGCGGCGCCGCTTCTCGATAACCGAGGTGGAGGAGACGGCGATCGAAGTCGCGCCCGAGACGGCCTCGCCGGAATACCTGCGCGGCCTGCGAGCGGCCGGGTTCGACCGGGTCTCCATGGGGTTCCAGAGCACGCTCACCGAGGAGGTCCGGAGCATCGGCAGGTCGTACCCGGTCTCCCGCCAGGCGGAGATCGCGGCGGTCGCGATGGACGCGGGCTTCCGCAACCTGTGCCTGGACCTCATCTTCGGGCTGCCGGGCCAGGACGCCGCGTCCTGGCGGACGTCGGTCCGTGAGGTCATCGCCATGCGGCCGCACACGATCTGCTGCTATCAGTGGACCTCACGGCCGCACACCGGCTTCCACCGGATGGGCCTGGCCAAGCCGGACGGGGGCTGGCTGCGTGACCTGTACGAGCTGGCCTGCGCGGAGCTCGGTACGGCCGGCTACCAGCAGGAGACCCACGTCCGCTGGGTGACCGAGGGAGGCGGGTACCTGCAGAAGCAGTACCACTGGGGTCTTCAGACGCTGATGGGCCTGGGCGCCGGCGCGCGAAGCTATTTCTGGCATACCGACCTGAGGAACGGCTACTCGCTGCTCGACCGGCGGCAGGCGCTGAACTCCTACCTGACGTCGGCCGGGCTGGGCTGGGAAGCGCCCCTGGAGGGCTACGAGATGCCGGCGGACGAGCGGCGCCGCAAGGCCATGGTGCTCGGTCTGCATGACCTGCGGCGGGATTGGTACGTGCGGGAGTTCGCCGAGGACCCGCTGGCCTCGTTCCCCAAGGAAATCGACGGCCTCGCCGAGCGCGGACTGGTGCACATCACGGCCGACTCGATCAGCCTGACCGGCCGGGGCCTGTCCCACCGGGACGCCATCGTGCAGCTGTTCTTCAGCGACCGGGCCCGTAACCTGGTGGAGAGCTGGGCCTATGACGAGTGAGGCCGCCGCGCTGCACGAGCGTCTCGCCCGCGAGCGCGATGCCTTCCAGCGGAATTCGCTGCTCAGGGCGATGTGCGACGCGCAGGACGACGCCGCGTCGGTCCAGTTCATGCGGGAGCTTGATGGTTCGGCGGTCCGGCGCGCGCTGAACCGGGGTTATTTTCTGCGCTGTCACGGCGCCGCGGGCGGCCCGCCCACCGAGCCGCTCCTTGACGCGCCGCGGGCCATCGACTGGTCGGTGGCCCGCCGGAGGTTCCTCGACGAAGCCCGCAGGCGCGGCTGTGGCCCGGACCCCCGCCCCCTGAGCGCCGCGCTCGACCTGTACACGTTCTTCGACCTCTGCGTCACCAGGGGCGAGCAGATCCGCGGCCGGGACGCGGCGCTGCTGGCGGGCCTGGCCGACGCCATGTGGAACGAGCGGGTGATCCCGGTGGAGATGGCCGCCAGGCTGCTAAGCCTGGCGGCCATCTGCACGGCGGGGGCCCAGCCGTCCTGAGCGGCCGGGGCCCGGTGAGACGGGGCGTAATGTCCGGCATTGCCCGCCCTGCGTCTCACGAACCCTCGGATATACGCAGAAACCGGCCTACCCTTGGGGGCAGCCGGTTTCGCCGAGGGTTCAGGAGCCGCACATGGCCCAGGCAGGTGCCCTTCCGCCACAGTTAGAGACAGCCGCCGCGACCAGGGAGAAGGCCAAGCTCAGGAAGGTGCTGGGGCGGCTGGACCTGGTGTTGTTCACCGCCTGCGCGATCCTCGGCTTCGACACCGTGGCCGCGTCGGCGCAGGCCGGGGCGCAGGCCATCACCTGGCTGATCATCTCGCTGCTGATCTTCCTGATCCCGTACGGGATGCTGACCGCCGAGCTGGGCTCCGCGTTCCCGGTCGAGGGCGGGCCGTACGAGTGGGCGCGGCTGGCGTTCGGCCGGGGCGCGGGATCGGTGACCGCGATCCTGTACTGGCTGTCCAACCCGACCTGGATCGGCGGGACGCTGACCGCGTCCACCATCGCGGCGCTCGACGGCCTGGTCCTGCGCAAGCCGCTCGGCACGACGGCCGAGATCATCGTGGGGCTGGTCTTCGTCTGGGTGACGGTCGCGATCGCGATCGTGGCCTTCCGGATCGGCAAGTGGGGCCCGAACCTCGGCACGTTCGTGAAGATCGCGGTGACCGTGCTGTTCACCGCGATGTTCATCGCGTTCCTTGTGCAGCACGGGCGCCCGGCGGGCGCCTCGTCGGCCGCGGACCTCAAGCCGTCGCTGTCGGGGTTCCTGACCGTCGTCGGGCTGATGGTGTTCCTGTGGGTCGGCTTCGAACTCTCCAACGGGGCGGCCGAGGAGATGTACAACCCGCAGCGCGACGTCCCGAAGATGATCCTGCGGTCCGGGATCATCTGCGCGGTGATCTACGGGGCGCTGATCGTCGGCATCGTCCTGGTGATCCCGAAGTCGGGCCTGTCCAGCGTCAGCGGCTTCGTCGACGCCTACAACGCGGTGTCGGGGACGTTCCACTCCCACGGGCTGAACGTGCTGTTCGCGATCCTGCTCATCGTGACCCTGGTCAGCAGCGGGTCGGTGTGGCTGGAGGGCGCGGACCGGACGCAGGCGATCGCGTCGCTGGACGGCGCAGGCCCGCGGTGGATGGGCCGGTTCACCAGCTTCGGCACGCCCATCGCGGTGAACCTCGCGTCCGGCGTGGTCGCGTCCGGCTTCGTGTTCTTCGTGTTCCTGGCCACCAGCGGCAAGCTGGAGGACTTCTTCGCGGTGATGCTGTCGCTGACCGTGTCCACCACGGCGGTCAGTTACTTCTTCATCTTCCCGGCGCTGGTGCGGTTGCGCAGGATGTACCCGGACACCCGCCGGCCGTACCGGGTGCCGGGCGGCATGGCGGGCGCCTGGGCGGTGGCGATCCTCACCGAGGCGTTCGTGGTGATCACGGCGGTCACCCTGCTCTGGCCGGGCGCCATCAACGCGCTGTTCGGCCAGTCCTACTCGGTCCAGTCCGCCTGGGGCGTGTCCCGGGCGTTCTTCGAGTGGGTGACGCTGGGCGCGTTCAGCGTCATGGTCCTGCTCGGCATCGTGTTCTGGGCCGTCGGGGCCAGGAACGTCCGGCGCGGGCTGCTGGAGCCCGAGGCGGTCGGGCAGGACGCGGCGTAGCCGTCGCGATCTGTTTCGCGGGTGATATGCCGCGGTTCGGTGCGGCCGCTCCAGGCGCTACTGTCAGGCGGGTGACGACAGCGATCCCGGTGACGACGGTTCTGGCCGATCACGCGGCGGCCCGGCTCTCCAGCCCGGTGATCTGGGAGACCGCCGTGGCGCGCTGGCTGCTGTTCGCCGGGCTGGCCGTCGCCCTGGGCGGCCTGGCGGGCCGCGGGCTGGCCCGGCAGTACAAGGGGCGGTTCCCGACCCCGCTGCCAGCTCCGTGGGCGCTGCGCGGATCGCTGCTCGGGCTGGTCGCGAGCGCGTTGCTGGCCGCGATCACCGCCACCCAGCGGCCGCTCGCCCTGGTGGAACTGGTCGCGTTCGCGCTCGCCGCGCTGTTGCTCCGGCTGCGCCAGCCTGGCTGGGCCGTGGCGCCCCTGCTGGCCGTGGTCGTGGCCGAGGGGCTGCGCGGCCACCCGGAGAGCATCATCCCGGTGGTCGGCGCCCTGATCACCTACTGTCACCTGATCCCGGCGGCCCTGTGGACCGGAATGCTCGTGTACGTGCTGCGGACCGCGATCTCGTGGCGGGATCATCCCGAGGAGATGCGCGGCCTGATCCGGCTGTATGCGGCCGCCGCGGCCTGGTTGTTCGCCCTGCTGGTGATCACCGGGGTGATTTCCGCCCTGGTGCTGGTGCCGTTGCATTCGCTGCTGACCACCGCCTACGGCCGCATCCTGATCGTGAAGGCGGCGCTGGTGCTGGTGGCCGCGTGCTTCGCCGTGGCCGGCCGGGTCTGGCTGCGGCGCCGGCCGGATCGCGGCGCGGGTCCGGCCCTG
>JASHUI010000619.1:0-8545 GCA_030040095.1 Streptosporangiaceae bacterium
AGCATCCATAACTGCTGAACCCGAGGCCCGCGCGCCGCATCCGGCACCGGGTCAGGGCAGCTTCCAGTCCACCGGCGGCGCGCCCTGGTCGGCGAGGAGCTTGTTCGCCCGGCTGAACGGCTGCGAGCCGAAGAACCCCCGGTCAGCCGAGTTCGGGCTCGGATGGGCCGATTCGACCCGCGGCACGCCGTCCAGCAGCGGCACCAGGCCCCGGGCGTCACGGCCCCACAAGATCGCGACCAGCGGGGCCTGCCGTCCGGCCAGCGCCCGGATGGCCTGATCGGTGACCTCCTCCCAGCCCTTGCCGCGATGGGAGCCGGGCTTCCCGGGCTGCACGGTCAGCACCCTGTTCAGCAGCATGACGCCGCGCTCGCTCCACGGGCTGAGATCGCCGGTGGCCGGAGCCGGATAGCCCAGGTCGTCGCGGTACTCGCGGAAGATGTTGACCAGGCTGCCCGGCAGCCGCCGCACCTCCGGGGCCACCGAGAAGCTCAGCCCCACCGGGTGACCGGGGGTCGGATAGGGGTCCTGGCCCACGATCAGCACCCGGACGTCGGCGAACGGCTGCTGGAACGCCCGCAGCACGCGATCTCCGGCGGGCAGGTAGCGCCGGCCCGCGGCCACCTCGGCCCGCAGGAAGTCGCCCATGGCCTCGATGCGCCCGGCCACCGGCTCCAGGGCCACCGCCCAGCCCTCGTCGATGATCTCCCGCAACGGCCGTCCCGCCATGGAGGACCACTCTAGGAGGACCGGGGGACGGCGGGGCCGGTCTGCCGGCAATTGACGTCCGTCGGCCGCGATAGGGCCTTCGCGCGAGCGCGCGAAGGCCCTATGCTCGCTGGGAGGTGAGCTTATGGACGATGTCGGCGATCGGCTTCTTGACCTGGTGCACGACCTGGACGAGGTCACTCGCATCATCAGCCCGGAGCAAGCGCACGCGCAGTGGGACGCGACGACGCTGCAGGTGTTCTGGAAGCGGTGGCCCGGCGTGTCGGCCTGGGCCGGCTCGCTGTGGCGCATGCTCTCGGAAGAGATCTCGGGGCCGTCCACCCCGCACCGGGACCCGGAGCTTGACGAGGTCGGAGAGAGCGGCTGACAACGAGGGACGACGTGTGAGCGGACCATGGCACAACTGCGGGACCTGATGAACACCAGCGTGGTCACGGCCGCGCCGGACACCACGGTGACCGAGGCCGCGGCCGGGATGGTACGCGCGAGGGTCGGTTCGGTGGTCGTGCTGCAGGGATCGTTCCTGGCGGGCATCCTCACCGAGCGGGACGTGCTCCGGGCGGCCGCCTCGGGCGAGGACCTGTCGAGGTCCAGGGTCTCGGCCTGGATGTCGCACGACCCGCAGGCGGTCGGCCCGGACATGTCCGCCGAGGAGGCCGCCCAGATCATGCTCCTGAACGGATTCCGTCACCTGCCGGTCGTGGACGGGCGAGTGGTCTGCGGGGTGGTCAGCATCCGCGACCTGTTCGCCGTCAAGATCCACCGCCCCGAGTCGGCCTAGACCGCAGGGCCACTCCAGGCCGGCACGCCGGCCGACGCCGGCGTGCCGGCGCCGGTCAGGCGTTGAGCTTGGCCAGCTCGGCCTCGGTCGCGGCCTCGTGTTCCTCCTCGTCCCGCCGGGCCTGGGCCGGACTCCACCGGCCCCGCAGCAACGGGATGCAGAGCAGGAAGAAGATGATCCCGCCGAAGCAGACCCAGTACCAGTCCTTCCACTGGCCGGGAGCCTGGGCCGCTGCCTTCTCCACCGCGAGGCCATGGGCCTCCATGTACGGGCCCACGTACGACGGGACCTTGGACGCCGCGGTCAGCTGCGCCGCGTACGGCTTCAGCGCCTCCAGTTGCGGCGCCACCGCGATCACGCCCTCGATGGCCGAGCTATTGCTGTCGATGGTCGAAAGGACGGCCAGGCCCTTGGCCCCGCCCCCGGCCGCGGCGATGGCCTCGCTGACCAGCTTCGGCGGTATCGTCGCCGGGTTGGTGTAGGTGGCGAGCTTGGCGAACAAGGCCGTATGTGCCTCGAGCACGGCCAGCTCGGGCGCGAACTTCTGGGCGTTGGCCAGCTGCACCTTGTACTTCTCCGCCGTGGCGACGACCTGCGGGTGGCTCTGCGCGAACGCGATCTGCTTGCCGTAGGCGGCCTCGTACGCCAGAACGTTGGGCCCGTAGTTGACCAGCGGGGTGACCGAGGTGATGACGTGCGGGATGATCAGGAACGCGACGAACACCACGACCCGGACGACCCAGCCCCAGATGGCCAGGCCGGTGGCGATCAGCGCCGGGTTCCTGGCCTCGACGGTCTCGGTGAAGCTGGCCATCCACGGGGTGTAGGCGACGCCCAGGGACAGCGACAGCAGCGCGAGGATCACCGCGAGCGTGTAGTAGCCGGGATGGTGGCCCGCCTGCTGCAGGTAGATCACGACCATGATCGCCCCGCACACCCCGCCGAGCACCATGAACGGCTTGCGCACCCGCACCAGGTCGGAGACCATCCCGATCAGGATCACCCCGATGACGTTGAAGCCCCAGTTCCAGTTGAGCAGCCCGTTGGCGTCCTTGGTGGTGAACCCGAACACGGTCGACAGGTAGATCAGGCCGAAGCCGACCGCCGTGTAGTAGATCAGCAGCATCACGGCCACGGCGAGGGCGGAGATCACCACGTCTGCCTTGAGCAGCTGGCGGAACGGACGATGCAGCAGCGTCTCGACGTTGAGCCCCTTGGCCCGCGCCTCGATCAGCACCCGGTCCTGCATGGTTACCATCAGCTGGTCGCGCAGTTGCGGGGACAGCTCGCGCAGCCCGATCAGCGCGATCACGAACACGACGAGGCCGACGGCGCCGCAGATGTGATACTCGTGCGTCCAGAACCGCGCGTCGGGGATGACGTTCGGGATGGTGTTCGTGGCCACCGCGGTGACGATCAGGCTGCCCAGCACCGGCCCGCTGGTCCAGAACCCCATCGCCGTGGCCCGGCCGACCTGCGGGGAGAAGTCGCGGATCAGCGCCGGGGTGGCCACCAGCGCGATGCCCTCGACGATGCCGACCACGAAGCCCTCGATGCTGAAGACCCACTTGTTGGTCGCGGCGGGCAGCACGTACGCGACGAAGATCCCGGTGATGAACAGCCCGGCGACCACCATGTTGACCCGGCCCAGCCGGTCGGCCAGCCCGGCGAACAGCGAGGCGAACGCCCCGATCAGGTTCCCGAAGGCCAGGACCACCACGTAGAACGTGAAGCTCATCTTCAGGTTGACCAGGAGCAGCGTGGACACCGAGCCGCCGACGTACAGCTCGTAGTACAGCGTGACCGTCGCCAGCACCGTGATGGCCAGGTAGACGACCCGGGGCCCGGTCGCCGGGTAGTGGTTCAGCTGGCGGCGCCACAGCCAGCTGAACTCCTCCTCCCGCCCCTCGCCGCCGAACTGGACCAGCAGGATGCCGGCCACCAGCAGCACCAGGCCGACGATCAGCCCGATCAGCGGGAGAACGTTCTTGGCCAGCGAGATCGCGTTGCGGCCGGAGGTGTCCTTGTTGACCACGGCCTGCACGCTGGCCGGGGTCGCCGTGACGTTGATGTCGCTGCCGACCAGGCGGGTGGCCCCGGTGGAGTCGCGCAGCGTCACCACGGTGTGCTGCGTGGTGTCCAGCGGCCCGCCGGTCACCGGGTCCACGTAGAAGGTCTGGCTCCCGCTGTAGAACTCGCCCAGCGAGACCTCGGACTGGGACGGCTCGCCGATGATCGCGCCGGGCACCTGCTCGGTGCCGAACATCGTCGGCGCCACCGTTTCCACGAAGCGGTAGACCGTGATCCCGTCGACGGTCGTGGTGCCGGTGTACCTGACCGGCTCCGGCCTGGCCGCCGTGGTGTCGTACAGCGAGTACGTCTGCTTCTGCGTGCCCGGCGGGAAGACCGGGCCGATCCCGCTCATGTGCACCGCGTAGTCCGGCTTCCCGCTCACCTCGTTGGACACGTAGGCGCCACAGCACTGAACCAGCTGAGCGTTCGAGCGGTTGAACGCCTCCCGGATCGAGACGTAGGAAATCGGCTGGCGGTTGGTCAGGTCGCGGACGCTGACAAACTGATCCCAGACGGCCACGCTGCCGCTGCCGGCCGAGACATCGCCGCGCGTGGTGTAGGTGACCTGAACCGAAACGCCGTTCAGCTCCTTGTCCTGGACCGGGCTGAAGTACGAGCCGGTTCCGGACAGGGTGACGACCTGGTACTCATTCAGCGGGAACTTGACCGCCGACGGCGCGATCCAAAACCGCAGCAAGATGGCCGTCAGGAGGAAGAAAGCCCCGAGGAGCGTGAGCACGAACCCGCTGACTCTGCGCATCGATCCCCTCCAGGGACACTACCGCCGTCAGTGAACCAAGCACCTGCCACCGCTATAATCCAGGCATGGTAGGGCCAATACCGACCAGGGTCTACCGGTGAGTAGAAATTTATTGATAACGATTTACTGGTTAGCAGAACTGGACATCGGGGCGCCGAAAGGTGTAACGGGATAGACCGCGTAACGGGATAGACCGCGAAGTCTATGGCCGGAAAACGGACAGGTGACATCGGCCGGAATGAGCGGGGGCGCCACCCGAGCAAAAGCGAGCCGGATTCGCCGGGCAGGACGGGCGGTGAGGGCTCCGCGGGGCGGGCCCCGCGCGGCGGTCACGGCGGCCGGCGGCCGAGGGCGGGCCCGAACGACCGCTCCATCTGCACGGCCAGCGCGTCGAGATCCCACGGCTGGGTTCCGATGACCCGGATGATCGGCTCCGGGTTGCTGTAGAGCGTGACCTCGTAGCCGCTGGCGTGCACAATGCGTCCGTTGATCCAGCCCGACCGCTCGCTGGCCAGGTAGGCGACGACCGGCGCGACGTTGTCCGGCGAGCGCTCGGCAGCGGGCGCGGTCACCGCGCGGCGGCGGTCCTGCGGCACGGACTCGGTCATCCGGGTCGCCGCTCCGGGCGAGACCACGTTGGCGGTCACCCCGTACTTGGTCAGCGCGTGCGCGCACGAGTACGTGAAACCGACGATGCCCATCTTCGCCGCGGCGTAGTTCGGCTGCCCCGGCGCGCCGTGCAGGCCCGAGACCGAGGTGAAGTTGATGATCCGATTCTGCGCGGATTCGTCGCGCAGCGAGCGCCAGTGCGCCGCGGCGAACTTCGTGGTGTTGAACGTGCCCTTGAGGTGCACCCGGATCACGTCGTCCCACTCCGCCTCGGTCATGCTGAAGACCATCCGGTCGCGCAGGATGCCCGCCACGTTGACCAGCACGTCGAGGCGGCCGAACTCCTCGGCCGCCGTCCGCACCAGTGCGTGTGCCGCGCCGTGATCGGAGATGTCCGCGGCGCTCGCGATCGCCTTGCCGCCCGTCGCCTCGATCTCGGCCACGACCTGCCCGGCCGGGCTGGCGTCGGCCCCGGACCCGTCCAGAGCGGAGCCGAGGTCGTTGACGACCACCGAGGCGCCCTGCCGGGCGAGCATCAGGGCGACCGACCTGCCGATCCCCCGTCCGGCTCCGGTTACGATCGCGACCCGGCCGTCCAGTCGGCCCATCGCGGGTCACCAGCCTCTCAGCGGGCGGCTGCAGCACGGAATCCAAGATTTAGAATCTGATTCTGGTGGTCATGCTGTCAAGGGATCGGAGCCGATGGACAAGCAGCCCCGAGGACGGCCGGCCGGCGGCGGATGGCAGTGGGGGCGCACCGCGCACACCCAGCGCGCGCTGCTCGAGGCGGCGCGGGAGGTCTTCACCTCCCGGGGATTCTCCGAGGCCAGCATCGCCGACGTGGTCGAGCGGGCGGACTCCAGCGTCGGCAGCCTCTACCACCACTTCGGCGGCAAGAGCGAGCTGTTCCTCGCCCTCTGGCAGGAGCACCAACTGGCCCACGAGCAGGCCGCGAGCGAGGCGGTGGCCCGGGCGAGGAAGAACGGCGTCACCGACCCGGGGGAGCTGTTCGCCGCGGGCGCCCGCGCGTTCCTCGAGGGCAGCTGGGACCGCCGCGATCTGGCCCTGCTCTTCCTGTCCGGCGACGGCCCGCCCGGGTTCGAGCTGATGCAGCGCCGGCGCGGCCACGAGTGGGTGGCCCAGAACGATGCCCTGCTGCACCTGCCCGACACCCCGCTCGACCGGCTCTACGCCTCGGTCCTGACCACGCTGATCGGTGAGGGAGCGCGCGAGGTCGCGGCGTCGGGGAACCGCCGCCAGGCCAGCAAGATCATTGACGCGGTGCTCGAGTACGCCCGCAGGCTCATGGCCGAGGGCCCGTGGAAGCCGGCCGCCGGGGCGGACGAGCCGCGGGCCTGAACCGCCCGCCCTTGACAAGCCCGGCCGGGCGATATCTCATCGAACCTGGAATCTGATTCTAATATTTAACGCTCCGTCGCGCGGGCCGGCCGCAGCGTTATGGCGGGCGGCGGTCTCTGTGTGGCGCCGGGGCGCGCTGGCGCCGGGAGGCTGGTTATGGATCTGGATCTTGGTCCCGGGATCGCGCGGTTTCGCGCCGGGCTGCGGGACTGGATCGCGGCGCACACGCCCGACGGCCTGGCCGGGCTGGCCGACTGGAACATGGCGGTCACCGCGGGCGGGTACCGCCGCGAGGAACTCGCCGCCGCCATGGAGCAGCCCCCCTACGCGGCCTGGGAGCGCGCCCTGGCCGGAGCCCGGCTGATCTGCCCGCAGTGGCCGGAGCAGCACGGCGGGCAGGGCATGGACGCGGTGCGCCTCGCGGTGCTGAACGAGGAGTTCCACCGGGCCGGGCTGCCCCGGGTGCTGCGCGGCATGGGCGAGGCGCTGGTCGGCCCGTCGCTGATCGTGCACGGAACGCCGCAGCAGCGCGCGCACTTCCTGCCCCGGATCATCTCCGGCGAGGACGTGTACTGCCAGGGGTTCTCCGAGCCAGGCCACGGCTCGGACCTGGCCGGGGTGCAGACCCGCGGCGTGGTCGACGGGGACGAGATCGTGATCACCGGGCAGAAGGTGTGGACCTCCGGGGCGTCCCGCGCCACCATGATGTTCCTGCTCTGCCGGACCGACCCGCGGGCCGAGAAGCATGCCGGCCTGTCGTACGTGCTGATCCCGTTCACCGGGCCGGGGGTGGAGTACCGGCCGATCCGGCAGATGTCCGGGGCGTCGGAATTCTGCGAGGACTTCCTGGACGGGGTGCGGGCCCCGCTGTTCAACGTGATCGGCGGCCTGAACAACGGCTGGCGGGTGGCCATGACCACGCTCGGTCACGAGCGCGGCGGCCGGGCCACCGTCCAGCACCTGGGCTACGAGCGGGAGTTCTGGGAGCTGGTCGACACCGCGCGCAAGCACGGCAAGACCGCCGACCCGCTGGTGCGCCAGCGGCTCGCCCGGGCCTACACCGGAGTGCAGATGATGCGGTTCAGCGGGCTGCGCACGCTGGCCGACCTCGCCGAGGGCCGCGCCCCCGGCCCCGAGGCGTCGGTGGCCAAGCTGCTCTGGAGCGAGTACCACAAGTGGCTCGGCGAGCTGGCGATGTCGATCGTGGGCACCGATGCGCTGATCCGCCCGGACGGCGCCGGCTACCCGACCACGGCCTGGCAGAACGTGTTCCTGTCCAGCCGCGCCGGGACCATCTACTCCGGGACCAGCGAGATCCAGCGCAACATCATCGGTGAGCGCGGGCTCGGGCTGCCGAAGGAGCCCGGGGTGGCGGGCTGATCGCCGATGCCTCCCGGGGACGCCGACCCGGCCCGGCCGCTGGTCACCCCGCTCGCCGCGCCGCTGGTCACCCCGCGGCGACTGCGGGAGTTCTTCGCCCCGCGCAGCGTCGCCGTGGTGGGCGCCTCCGACGCCTCGGGCTGGGCCAGGTTCGTGGCCGCGAGCAGCCAGGCGGCCGGGTTCCCTGGCCCGCTCATCCCGGTCCACCCGCGGCACGACACGGTCTTCGGGCGCGCCGCCATCCGCAGCCTGCGAGACCTGGATGAACCCGCTGACGTCGCGTTCATAATGGTTCCGGCCGAAGCGGTGGAGAGCGTTCTGGACGACGCGGGGGCCGCCGGCGTGCGCGGCGCGATCGTCCTGGCGGCCGGCTACCGCGAGCGCGGCGAGGCCGGACGTGAGCTCGAGCGGCGCATGATCGCCACCGCGCGGGCGCACGGGATCACCGTGCTCGGCCCGAACTGCCTTGGATTTCTGAACGCGCACGCCCCGGCCGCACCGTTCGCGCTGACGGTGCCCTCGCCGCTGCTTGCCGGGCCGGTGGGCATCGCGCTGCAGAGCGGCGCGCTGGCCAGCGTGGTGCTCGCGTTCGCTCGCGCTCACGCGATCGGCATCAGCACCCTCGCCACCCTGGGCAACGAGGCGATGATCGCCGCCACGGACGTGCTGGACTACCTGATCGAGGACGACGCGACCCGGGTGATCTGCCTGTTCCTCGAGCAGATCGGCGACCCGGTCCGGTTCGGCCTGGCGGCCGGGCGGGCCGACCGGGCGGGCAAGCCGGTGGTGGTGGTCAAGGTCGGCGCGAGCCCGGCGGGCCGCGAGGTGGCGCTGGCGCACACCGGCGCGGTGGC
>JASHUI010000620.1:0-6048 GCA_030040095.1 Streptosporangiaceae bacterium
CGACCCGTCCGCCTCGGCCCGCGCGGCGCGGACCGGCCTGGCCGCCGACGTCGCCGCGGAGCAGCTGTGGCGGGCGCTGATGCGCGCCGAGCACGCCGCGGGCAACCTGGCCGGGGTCCGGGAGGCCTGGGGCCGGTGCCTGGACACCATGACCGACATCGCCGCCGACGGCGAGCCGCATCCGGACACCTCGGCGCTCTACCATGCGCTGATCGGCGGTTACCGCTGAACGGCCGGACGGTGACCTAGCGCCGGCCGTTTGATCGCCGATTGGGTGCGCTCTGGGCGTAGCGACGCCCAGGTGGAACGATCTAAGGGTGACGCTCCCCGGGAAGGACCCCCAGCCGGCCGAGAACGCGGGCCAGGCTCCGGTGATCCAGGTGCGTCCCGGCGCGAAGCCCCGCGGGGCGATTCAGGTCGAGGATCAGCTGGAATCGCGGGTCCGCATCCCGGCCGACCTGCTGCGCTTCGTCATCGCGCTGATCGAGATCGCGCTGCTGGCCGGGCTCGGGCTGCTCGCCAGGGCGGCCGCCAACGGCGCCGAGATCGATATCGTCCTGGCCAGCCAGCGGCTGCCGGCCGCCGTGCTGTCGTTCATCGGCTTTGTCGCCCATATAGCCCTGCTGATCCTGCCCGCCGCCCTGGCCATCCGGGTCCTCCTGCGCCGCCAGCCGCGGCGGCTGGCCGAGGGGATCGCCGCCGGCGGCATGACCGTGGGCGTGGTACTGGCCGTGAACCTGCTGCTGAGGCACCCCGCCGCCAGCGGCCTGTACGACGTGCTGACCCCGGTCCACACGGCCAACAAGCGGGTGCCCGCTCTCGACTGGTACCTGTCCGGGCTCACCGCCTACGTCACCGTCATCGGCCTGTCCGGCCGGCCCCGGTGGCGCGGCGTGTTCTGGCTGGCCATCGCCTTCTACGCGGTGGCCAGCCTGGCCGACGCGCAGACGACCGTGTTCTCGGTGCTGATCACCCTGCTGGTGGGCATCGCGTGCGGCGCGGGAGTGCGGTACGCCCTGGGCGTGGTATCCGAGCGCCCGTCGGCCGTGGAGATCGCCGAGGCGCTCAGCACGGTGGACGGGCCGGTCGTCGCGATGCGGCGGATCCTGGACCCCGGCACGGAGACCCGGCGGTACGCCGCGACCCTGCGCGGCGGCGGCCGGCTGGACGTCACGGTCTTCGACCGGGACCAGCAGGCGGCCGACGTGTTCTACCGGCTGTACCGCAGGCTCCGGCTGCGGACCCAGGTGTCCCGCAGCGCCCCGCTGACCCTGGACCGCGCCATCGAGCGGCGGGCACTGCTGACCTACGCCGCCGAGGACGCGGGTGTGCCGACGCCGCGGCTGCGCGCGCTGATCAGGGTGGGGCCAGAGGCGGCGGTGCTGGCGAACGAGAGCCACGACGGGACCACCCTGGCCGAGCTGGCCAGCCCCCCGACGGACGCGCAGCTCGGGCGGATCTGGGACGTCGTGCTCCAGTTGCACAGCCGCCGGGTCACGCACCGGGCGCTCACCGCCGACCGGATCCTGCTGACCGGCGACGATCACGGCCGGGGCGACCTGGGTCACGGCCTGGGACCGCAGCCGCACCCCCGCGACCGCGGCAACGGCGAGGTCATGCTGCTCGATCCCGGCAACGGTGACGTGGCAGCGAGCGACCTGCAGCTGCGGCTTGACCTGGCCCAGCTCCTGGCCGAGCTGGCGCTGCTGGTCGGGCCGGACCGGGCGGCCCGCAGCGGCCAGCAGAAGGTCAGCGAGGAGGAACTGGCCGCGGTCGCGCCGCTGATCCAGCCGGTCGCGCTGCACCGCTCGACCCGGGCCGCCACCCGCCGCCACAAGGACGTGCTGCCGGCCCTCAGGAAGCTGCTGCGCCCGGCCGTGCTCGGGCCGGAGACCGCGCCGGTCCAGCTGGAGCGGATCCGGCTGCGCACCCTGGTCACGCTGGTCGCTGTGGTTTTCGCGGCCTACATCCTGGCCGTCGACCTGACCAAGACCAGCTTCAGCCACGTCCTGCGCCACGCCGACTGGCGCTGGACCGTGGCCGCGCTCCTCCTGTCCGCGCTGACCTATGTCGGAGCCACCTGGCAGCTGTCCGGGTTCGTGCTCGAGCACCTGAGGCCGGTCCGGACCTTCCTGGCCGAGGTCGCCTGCTCGTTCGTGACCCTGGTCACCCCCGCGGCGGTGGGCGGCGCCGCGCTGAACATCCGCTACCTGCGCAAGGCCGACGTGGCGCCCGCCGACGCGGTGGCCAGCGTGGGCGTCGCGCAGGTCGTCGCGCTGGTGCTGCACCTTATCCTGCTGGTGATCTTCGCCGCCCTGACCGGCGCCACGCACGAGACCTCGATCCGGCCGCCGGAGTGGTCGTACTTCGTGCTGGCGGGCCTGGTCGGCCTGGTGCTGGTGGGGCTCGCGGTCCCGGCCGGCCGCAGGCTGCTGCGGTCCCGGCTGACCCCGACGCTGGGCCAGGTCATCCCGCGGCTGCTCGACCTGGCCCAGCGGCCGGTCAAGCTGGCCGAGGGGATCGGCGGCACGCTGCTGATCACCGCCACCTACATCGGCTGCCTCGCGGTCTGCGTCCGGGCGTTCGGCGGCTCGCTCCCGTTCGTGGCCGTGGCGGTCGTCTACCTGACCGGCAACGCGATCGGCTCGGCCGTCCCGATCCCCGGCGGCATCGGCACCGTCGATGCCGCCCTGTCGGCCGGGCTGACCGCGGCCGGCCTGCACGGCACCGTGGCGTTCAGCTCGGTGCTGTTGTTCCGGACCGTGACCTTCTGGCTCCCGGTCCCGATCGGCTGGACCGCGCTGAACTATCTGCAACGTCACGAGGCCCTGTGACGTTACGCCCCGTCTCGCGCTAGCCGAGCCTGGCCACGGCCAGCGAGGCCGCCAGCAGCACGAGCCCCCAGGACATGGCGCGCAGCGCACCCTCGAGCGGCGCCAGCAGCGCCCGCTGGTCGAGCGCGGTGACCTGGCCTCCGGCCAGCGTCACGCGGCCCTCGACCCGGACCGACCGGCGCCTCAGGGTCCGGGCCGGGGTGCTGAGCCTGCGCTGGGCCGCGGACAGGGCCAGCGCGGCCACGGCCGCGAGCACCGGGGCCAGCGCGAGCCGCCCGGTCTGCGCCGCGTAGGCGGTCAGCACCGGGAACGCGCCCCAGGCCGCGGCGAAGCCCAGGTCGGTGTGGATGATCCCGCCGAACAGCTCGGCGTTGTAGGCCACGACGAGCACCGGGCCGACGATCATGAACGGCAGCAGGACCCAGCCGACCCTGGCCAGCCCGGCCGCGCCCAGGGCCACGGCGCCGGCCAGGCCCGCGGCCGTCACGGCCACCAGGACCGGTCCCGGGATGCGGGTCTGCAGCGGGCGGCCGTTCAGCTCGTCGAGTGCGTGCGCGGCCAGGCCCACGGCCAGGAAGAAGGCGATCAGGGTGGCCAGCAGCGGGGTCAGGCTGACCCGCGGGGCGAGCGCCGCGCCGATGACGACGTAGCAGAGGTGCCAGGCCGTGTACGGAGGGTGCAGCAGCGTCCACCAGTCGCGCCATCCGCCCGGGCTCGCGGCATAGTAGGCCGGCCGCGCCGCGTGGGGCCGCGCCGACGCAGCCTCGGGCCGCAGCGGGTCAGGCTCGGGGGGATCGGCGGCGAGCCCGTCAGCCACCTGCGCGCGTTCCCCACATGACGAGCCCGCCGCCCAGGCTCATCACCCTGACGCCGACATCGGTGAACCCCGCCCGGCGCCATGCCTCGACCGTCCACGGCACCGGGTACCGGCGGTAGTGCCCGGAGATGCTCGGGCCGAGGAACCGGCCGACGGCGAACCATTCCCGGCCGCCGGTGACCAGCCCCCCGGCGGGCAGCACCAGCCGGGTGTAGAGCCACCACCAGGCCCGCCAGAACGGTGACGGCGGGACAAGGAACTCCAGACTGGCCATCCGTCCGCCCGGCTTGACCACGCGGGCAAGCTCGTTCAAAGTGGCCTGCGGATCGAGCACGTACCTCAGCAGGTAAGTGAACGTCAGCGCGTCGAAGGCCGCGTCGGCGAACGGCAACTGCTCGGCCCGCCCGGCGGTCAGGCCGATCCGGTCGCTCAGGCCGGAGCCGGCCACGTTGCGCCGCCCCTGCCGCAGCATCTGCTCGGTCAGGTCGACCCCGACGACGGTGGCGCCGGTGCGCGTCGCGATCTGCAGCGCCACGCCCGCCGTTCCCGAGGCGACGTCCAGCACGGCCTGCCCGGGGACCGCGGCTATCTGGCCGACCATCGCGCGGCGCCAGCGGCCGTTCTGGCCGAACGAGAGGATCTCGGCCAGCCGGTCGTATCGCTGCGGCAGCGGGGCGAACAGGTTCTGCGCGAAGCGATTGCGCTCGGCGGCGGGGGTGCTCGGGGCGGCGGGAAGCGGCACGGCGTCTCCTCTGTGCTGGGCCCGGGGGCGCCCCCCCAAGCCCCCCGCGGTGCTGGGCACCGGGGGAACGGCCCGCAGAGCCCTCCGCTAGGGGCCCACGGAACTTCACCGTACGCCTTTGCCGTGGCGGTCGCGCAAGGCCAGCCGGAGTTTGCGGCCCGTCCCAGGGCCGGCTCATTCCGGCAGAAGGGACGAGCCTGTTCCGGGCCGGCCGGGCCGGTCGGCGTGGTCTAATGCTGGCTGTCCGTCCAGGCGCTTATTGGGGCGATGCCGGCCACAGGGCGGATATAAGATCCCGTGTCGACATTCTGTCGGCGATGACCGAAGGAGCCTATATGGCGCGTTACTGGTGGATTCCCGTCGCGACGCTTGCCCTGGTGGCCGGCGGGGCCGTGGCGGCGGGCGCGGCCTCCGCCTCACCTGGGTTAACTCATACGGCTGTCCCCTCATCTAGCGCGCCCGCGGCGCCGGCCGGCGCGGTCTTCCCGGGGCACCCGATGATCGCCCCCGGTGCGAGAGCCGCCCGCCCGGCCGTCAACTCGCCCCGGCTCAACTCGGTCGAGAGCACCAACTGGTCCGGCTACGCGCTGCATGCCGGCAGGTACCGCAACATCTCGGCCACCTGGACCGAGCCGACGGCCACGTGCACGTCGGGCAAGCAGTACGCGGCGTTCTGGGTCGGCCTGGACGGGTTCAGCAGCGCGTCGGTCGAGCAGATCGGAACGGACTCCGACTGCAACGGCGCCACGCCGCGCTACTACGGCTGGTACGAGATGTTCCCGCTGGCCCCGGTCTTCTTCAAAACCGTGATCAAGCCGGGCAACGAGATGACCGCGTCGGTGACGTTCAGCGGCACCGATACCTACACGCTGGTGCTCAGCAACGTCAGCCGGGGCTGGACCCACACGATCGTCAAGCAGGAGACCGGCCTGGCCCGGTCCTCGGCCGAGGTGATCACCGAGGCACCGTCGTCGACGTCGGGCGTGCTGCCGCTCGCCGACTTCGGCACGATCCTCTACAGCTCACTCAGGGTGAGCGGGATCTCGCTCCTGAAGCTGGGCCCGACCAAGATCTTCCTGATCGGCTCCACCAGCGGAAAGAGCCTCGACACCACCAGTCCGATCGGCAGCGCCGACCGGTTCCACGACACCTGGCTCAGGAGCAGCTGAGCCGGTCATCGCCCTGGTTTGCCGCCGGGCCGCGGGCCTGCCGCGGCCCGGCTGGCGCCACGGGCTACGCTCTGCGCATGACGCGCGAGAGCGATGAGCAGCGGCTGACCGTCCGGGCTCCCGGCGACCGGGTGCTTGATGTGCTGGTCAGCGGTCCCGGCGACGGGCTGGCCCTGGTTTTTCACACCGGCACGCCGAGCGGGCTGGCCGGGCTCGGACCCATGGCCGGCGCGGCCCTCGATCGCGGCCTGCGCACCGTGCTGTACTCGCGGCCCGGCTATGGCAATTCCACCGCGCAGCCCGGCCGGCTGGTCGCGGACGCCGCCGCCGACGTGGAGGCGATCCTTGGCCAGCTCGGCATCGACGAATTCGTCACCGCGGGCTGGTCCGGCGGCGGCCCGCACGCCCTGGCCTGCGCGGCCCTGCTGCCGGTCCGGTGCCTCGCCGCGGCGACGATCGCCGGGGTTGCCCCGTCTGACAGCCCGG
>JASHUI010000621.1:0-7233 GCA_030040095.1 Streptosporangiaceae bacterium
GCCCGCGGCTTCGCCGTCGCCGTCTCCGGCCCGAACCCGCTCGGCGGCCCGGGCGAGATGCTGCTCGTCTCCGAGGAACCCGGGGTCGGCCTGGGCGCCCGATGCGCGGGCCTGGCCGGTCCCGACCCCGGCAGCGACTTCGCGGCGGGCCCGGCGCACGGGCTGGTCAGGTTCGGCCACCACGAGTTCCCGGTCTGGCACGTGGAGGCGCCCGGGCGGGCCGCGTTCGCCGGCGAAGTGATGGGCACCTGGCTGTGGCTGATTCTGTGGCCGGACACCGCGGGCATGCTGATGGTCGACCCGCTGGAAGTGCGTGACCTGCGCGATCCCGGCCAAGACCTGGACCTGCCGTTCGGCGCGCGGTCGCCGCGACTGCCCGGCTAGGCTCGGCTCGCATGCGGGCGGACCTGCACAGCCACAGCACGGCATCGGACGGCACCGCCACGCCCGGTGAGGTGATGCGCCTGGCCAGCGCGGCCGGGCTCGGCGTGATCGCGCTGACCGACCACGACACCGTGGCCGGGCACCCCGCAGCCCGGGCGGCGCTGCCGCCCGGGCTGACCCTGGTGCCGGGCATGGAGCTGTCCTGTCGGCTGGACGGCCACAGCGTGCACCTGCTCGGCTACCTGTTCGACCCCGCCGACCCGGTCCTGGCCGCGGAATGCGCCAGGATCCGGGACAGCAGGCGGCACCGGGCCCGGGCGATGGTGGAGCGGCTGGCCGAGCTCGGCGTGCCGGTCACCTGGGAGCAGGTGAGCGCGATCGCCGGCGGCGGCGTGGTCGGCCGGCCGCACGTGGCCCGGGCCATGGTCGAGGCCGGGGTGATCGACTCGCCGGACCAGGCGTTCGGCCCGGACTGGATCGGTGACGGCGGCCGGGCTCACGTGGCCAGGTACGCGCTCGACCCGGCACGGGGGATCGCGCTGATCCGGGCCGCGGGCGGGGTGGCCGTGCTGGCTCATCCGCGGGCCCGGGGCTGGCCGGTGCCGGACGAAGTGATCGCCGACCTGGCCGCGGCCGGCCTGTCCGGCGTGGAGGTCTGGCACCCGGACCAGGACAGTGAGCAGCGTCGGCACCTGCGGGAATTGGCGGACCGGCTGGGGCTGGTCGCCAGCGGCGGCAGTGACGATCACGGAGAACTCACCGGCTACCGGATCGGCTCCGATACGATCGCGGCGGACGCCTGCGAGCGTCTGCTCTCGCAGGCGACCGGCGACGCCCCGGTGAGCGGGCGATGAGCGTCGGCCCGGCCCAGAGAGGGAGGCAGGTCGCCATGAACGCGCGGATCGAGCGGGCGGGAGCCACCGTCAATAGCTGGATCATCGGCGACGACGAGGAGGTCATCGTCCTCGACCCGGGCGACGACGCCGCGCCGGTGCTGGACCTGGTGGGCGATCGCGAGATACTCGCGGTCATCTGCACGCACGGGCACCCGGCACACACCGCGGCCGCGGTCGAGGTGGCGGCCAGGGACGAGGCCCCGATCGCGCTGCACCCGGCGGACCGCGTGTACTGGCGGGAGGCGCACGCCGACGACGATCCTGAGATCGACATGGAGGACGGCGGCGTGTTCGAGGTCGCCGACGTCTCGCTGGAGGTGCTGCACGCCCCCGGGCACACCCCCGGCTCGGTCTGCATCTACAGCGAGGATCTCGGAGCCGTGTTCACCGGCGACGTGCTGGCCGCCGGCGGCCCGGTCCCCCACGAGAACGAGTTCCCCGACTTCGCCCGCCAGCTCAGCTCGATCGGCGCGCACGTGCTGACGCTCCCGGGCTCGACCCGGGTGCTGCCCGGGCACGGTGACGAGTTCACGGTCGGCGCGGCCGAGAGGCGGTTCGACTCCTGGGTCACGGCCGGTCCCAGCGTGCTGGCAACCGAGCCCGACGACGAGTAGTCAGGTTCTCCCCGCGGCGCTCGCGGGCTCCGGGAATGCCGGCGGGTCATGGGCGTGCCCCGGCGCTCGCGGGCTCCGGGAATGTCGGCGGGTCATGCCAGGATTGAGGCCGTGCAACAGCTTGGCTTCGAGGGCATGCCGCGCCGACTGTATGTGTGCACGCCAACCAGGCTCGGCACCTGGCTGGACTGCCCTCGCCGGTACCGGATGACCTACCTTGACCGGCCGCCGCCGGTCAAGGGGCCGCCCTGGGCGCACAACAGCCTCGGCGCCAGCGTGCACAATGCGCTGGCCGGGTGGTGGCGGCTGCCGCTCGAGGAGCGCACCGTCCCCGCCGCCGGGGCGTTGCTGGAGCGAGGCTGGATCGAGGAGGGCTTCGCCGGCCCGGCCCAGTCCGCCCGGTTCCGGGCCTGGGCCCGGGGCCTGGTCGAGGCCTACGTGACCGGCCTGGACCCGGCCCGCGAACCGGTGGGGGTGGAGCGCACGGTGGCGACCCGCACCGACCTGATCGCGGTGTCGGGCCGGATCGACCGGCTGGACGAGCGGGCCGGCCCGGAGGGCGCCAGCGAGCTCGTGGTGGTGGACTACAAGACCGGCAGGCACGTGCTGACCGTGGATGACGCCCGCACCTCGCTGCCGCTGGCGCTGTACGCGCTGGCCGCCGAGCGGGTGATGCACCGGCCGTGCCGGCGGGTGGAGCTGCATCACCTGCCGACCGGCCAGGTGCTGGCCTGGGAGCACACCGCGGAGTCGCTGGCCCGGCAGTTGCGCCGCGCCGAGGCCATCGCCGCTGAGTGCGCCGAGGCCGACGAGCGGTACCGGGGCCCGGAGCCCGGGGCCGCCGCGCCGTCCGGTCGCCCGGCGCTGGCCGGAGATCGGGTCAACGAGGTGTTCCCGCCCCGTCCCGGTCCTTGGTGCGGCTGGTGCGATTACCGCGGGCATTGCCCGGAGGGCAGCGCGGCGTCCGAACCGCGTCGGTCGTGGGACGGGCTCGCCGACGAGGCCCCTGATCCTGTGCCGGACGTCACGGCCGGAGGTGTCCCGGCCTGACCGGGCCGGCGGCCCGTCCCTGGCGCCGTTCGGCGCAGCTAGGCCGTCGCCGTCGGCCGCCGGGCGGGCGTGGTCTGCGCCGCGGGAGCCCCCGCGGCGCCGTCGCCCGCGGCCCGGCTGGCCCGCCGGTGGTCCTCGTCCTCGGCTGTTCGCCAGAACGCGGTCAGCGTGCTGGCCGTGGTCTCGGGAGCCTCGACGGCGGGGGAGTGCCCGGCGCCCGGTATGCAGACCCGCTGCGCGCCCAGCTTCCTGGCCATGCGTTCCTGCACGGCCGGGCGCCACGCGTCGTCGTCCTCGCCGTACAGGACCATGATCGGCGGCCCGCCAAGCTCCGCCAGATCCGCGAGGTCCCCGGTGCGGTCCGGGCAGGTGAGGAGGTACCGGCCCATGGTCATGAGCCCGGTGGGGCTGTTGCCCATCATCCGCTCCTGCAGGAAGTCGATCACCGGCTCAGGCACATCGGAGGCCCTGGCGTCGGGCTCCAGGTGCTCGTCCCAGATTTTCCGGACGGTGGACCGCAGCCGCTGATCCGCCTGTTCCCGATCGGTCCGTTCGGGATCGGCGGACGGGAGCCCGGCCTCCGCCTGGTCCATCACCGCCAGCATGGCGCGCAGCAACTCGGCGCGCTGGCCCGCGATCCGGCCCGGTCCCGATCCGAGAAGGGTGAGCGAGATCACCCGGGTGTCCCCGGCCAGCGTGGCCTCCCGGGCGATCAGCCCGCCGAGGGAATGACCGACCAGGTGCAGGCCCTGACGGTCGTCGGCGATGGCATCTGCGACCGCGGTCACGTCGGCGGCGAGTTCGCCGGGCGCGTAACCGTCCACGCTGGGCGCGGCCGGGCTCTGGTACTGCCCCCGCATGTCGATCGCGACGACCCGGCGGCCTGACGAGGCCAGCGGTCGCAGCACGGGGATGAAGTCTTCCTTGCTGCCGGTAAAACCGGGGATGAACAAGGCGGGCCGACGCTCGCACACCCCCGTGGCCGGCGGCGCGTCCAGGGCAGCGAACCGGCCCCGCCGGCTCTGGATGGTCAACCGCCACACCTGGTCGGGCAGCTCAAGCGATCTCGGTGTGCTCACCAGCTGGCACCCTACTCAGCGCGACTCGTGCTGTATCTCGATAAACCCGGGAAGTCAGCCTAAGGGCTTGCGGGCGTCAGGGCGATCGCGCCCGGCCGCCGGGCCCGAGCCAATGCCCGGGGTGCCGGCGTCGCCTCCAAGGTAACCCGCTGACTTTGCCTGAACATAACGGCCGCATATCCGCCCGGTTATGCCGCAGGCGCCGGCTCAGATCAGCCCGCGCCGCCGGACTGCTCAGCCCGGCCGGCCGAGTCCTGGCCGGCCGCGCCGCCGCGGCCACGCCGACGTGACGGCCTGCGCCGCCTCCTGGCAGCCTGGCGCGATCCCCCGGCGGTCTCGTCGGCCGAGGTGCTGGCGCCCTGGGCCGTCTCGGCCGTGTCGGTCCCGCTCTCACCGATGGCCACCCCGGCCCGGGTCCGGCGGCGGACCCGCAGCCTGCGCTGCCCCGGCTCGTGTCCCCGGCCGTGGTCGCCGTGGGTGGCCCGGGCGCGAGGGCTGCGGTCCCGGTTCCGGTCGGCGGGTGAGCGGGTGCGGCCTGTTTCCCCGATGTCCTCGAGGTCCTCGGCCTCGAGGCCGAGCCGCTCGCGCCTGGAGACCGGCAGCGTGCCGGTGACATCACGCGCGATCCCCAGCGCGCTGAACAGGTGCTCGGACGTCGAGTAGGTCTCTTCCGGCTCGGGCTGGCCCAGCCCCAGCGTCTCATTGATGATCTTCCAGCGCTGCAGGTCGGACCAGTCCACGAAGGTGACCGCCACGCCGGTGCGCCCGGCCCGCCCGGTCCGGCCGGTCCGGTGCAGGTAGGCCTTGTCGTCTTCGGGGCACTCGTAGTTGACGACATGCGTCACGTCGTCAACGTCCAGCCCGCGGGCCGCGACATCGGTGGCGACCAGGACGTCGACCTTGCCGCTGCGGAACGCGCGCATCGCACGCTCCCGCTGGCCCTGCCCGAGGTCGCCATGGACGGCGGCGGCGGCGAAGCCTCGGGTGGTCAGCGCGGTCGCCACCTGGTCCGCAGCCCGCTTGGTCCGGCAGAACACGATCGTCAGGCCGCGTCCTTCTGCCTGCAGCACCCGGGCCAGGACCTCGATCTTGTCCATCTGGTGCGCCCGGAACACGTGCTGCTCAGTGCTCGGCACATGGGCCGGCTCGTCGGAGTGCTCGGCGCGGATATGGGTGGGCCGGCTCAGATGGCGCCGGGCCAGCGTGACCACTTCGCCCGGCATCGTGGCCGAGAACAGCATGGTCTGCCGCTGCGGCGGGATGAGGCGGAGGATCTTCTCCACATCGGGTAGGAACCCGAGGTCGAGCATCTTGTCGGCCTCGTCCAGCACCAGCCCGGCGACCTCGGAAAGGTTCAGGTGTCCCTGCCGGGCCAGGTCGAGCAGCCGGCCGGGCGTGCCGACCACGAGGTCGACGTTGACCAGGGCCTCGATCTGCGGTTCGTAGGCTCGGCCGCCGTAGACCGTGACCACGCGTGTGCCCAGACGGGCGCCTGCGATCCGCAGGTCATCAGCGACCTGGATGGCGAGTTCTCTGGTGGGCACGACGACCAGGGCGCGAGGCGCAGAGCGTCCGCCGGGCTGGGCCGTCGCCCCCAGGCGCTGCAGCAGCGGGACGCCGAAGGCCAGCGTCTTGCCGGTGCCCGTTCTGGCCTGCCCGATCAGATCATGCCCTTCCAGGGCGATCGGCACCGCCAGGGCCTGGATCGGGAACGCGGTCGTGATGCCGGCATCCTCGAGGGCGGCGCAGATAGGCTCGACCACCCCGAGGTCGCCGAAGGTCTTCGCTGGCTCCCGGGGCTCGACCTCGTCGTCGGCGACCAGGTCAGGCACGTCGCGCGCTTCCTCTGGCGCGTCTGGCATGCTCCACGTTTGTGTTGTCATCTCCGTTGTCAGGACGTCCGCCTCCATCAGCAGCTCGCGGTCAGCCGGGCATCCCTTCACCTCTACCGACCTGGCGAGCGGGTAAACCAACCCCCGGCAGGCGGCAGCGGCCGACATGAGGCACGCGGCCGCACGCTCACCGGGGAGAATCAGCGCGGCTGTTTCCCGGGCGCTTACCGCTCTCGGCAATCGCCGCGCCTTACCTTGTGTGTAACGACGAGTGGGGGTTACCGCATTCCAGATGCGGATTGCCGAACAGTGTAGCAACAAGGCGCAGGAGGTTGTCGGCGGCCCGATCTGGGGACGGCTTCGTGTCCGCTTGTTAGGCTCCGGTTGTGACGCAGAACGGTCCTGGTGCCGTGCCACCGGGCGCGGCAGTCGAGGCGACCGCGGCGCCTGGGGGCGGGCCGGGCGACGACCTCCCGGGCGGCGTGGTCGATCTGCTCGGCGTGCTCGCTTACGCGCTGCTGGTGGCTTTTTTCCGCCTCTCCGAGGACGCTGCGCTCGCGGAATCGCTGGCCGACAAGGCGGCTCTCGGCGAGATGGCCGTCGCGGAGTTCGGTCAATTCCGGATGGTGCGAGACCGGATTCAAGAGCTGAATATGGATCCGGACGATGCGATGCGCCCGTTCGTGGATGCCATAGATGAATTTCATGCCAGGACCGCGCCATCCGACTGGCTGGAAGGCCTGGTCAAGGCCTACGTCGGCGATGGCATAGCGGCCGATTTCTGCCGCATGGTGGCCGATCTGCTCGACCCCCGCACCCACGAGCTGGTGCTGGCGGTGTGCCGCACCACCGGGCACGCGCAGTTCGCGGTGACCAGGGTGCGCGAGGCCATCGAGGCCGACCCGCGGGTCGCGGGGCGGCTCGGCCTGTGGGCCCGGCGTCTGGTCGGGGAGGCGCTGGGGCAGGCACAGCGGGTTGCCGCGGAGCGGCCGGCGCTGGCCGGATTGCTGGCCGGCGGGGACGTCACCCAGCTGGGCGAGATTGGCCGGATGTTCGCCCAGCTGACCGACGCGCATGCCCGGCGGATGGCGGCGATGGGCTTGGCCGAGTAGCCCCGGCTTTCGTGAGGGTGCTTGGCCGCGCTGGGCTTGGCCGAGTGGCCCGCTGCTGGTAATCGACAAAGCCTTAAAGCGTCCGGAATAGCGGCGGCATAAACGGGTGCCCGGTTCGTGGGGGGATCATGCTCGTCCGGGAGGGGCCTTGGGTGGCAGACTTGGGCGCGGGCGGGCCGTGACGTGGGGGCTGTTATGGATCTGGTGACGTTGGGGGCGGTGTTAGCCGCCATAGCAGGGGGTGCGGGGGGCGCGCTGGGCGCTCA
>JASHUI010000622.1:0-4595 GCA_030040095.1 Streptosporangiaceae bacterium
GCCCCGTGCGGCGCGGCCCCCTTGGCTGCCTCGGTCGCCAGCGCGGACTGGATCCTGGCCGTGAGGTGCTCAGGTATCGGCGGCGGCACCACGCTGGCGAGGAGCCTCGTGACCCCGCCGAGGTCTTCGTTCAGCTCGCTGCACCGAGAGCACCTGCCAAGGTGCGCGCTGATCCGAGAGTTCCGGCGCGGGCTCAGGTCTCCCTGCTGGAACCGAGCCAGCGTTTCGGCGCTGACGTGCGGCCTCATGCCGGGTCTTTCCCCCCTTCCTGTGCAGGTTGGACGTCTCCGGTCGCGGATCGGTTCCCCGACGCGTCGCGCGGTGCCTCGCCCGGCCGACGCGCGATTCCCTGCCGCAGGTGCGCAAGCCGCGGCAGCAGGCGGGCCCGGCCCCGGGCACAGCGGCTCTTCACGGTGCCTTCCGACACGCCGAGGATCTGCGCCGCGTCCGCCACCGGGTAGCCGAGCATGTCCACCAGCACCAGCGCCGCCTGCTGGTCGGGAGGCAGCGTCCGCAGGGCGGACCGCACGTCGAGCGAGATGTCGGCCCTGGCCGACGGGTCCGGCATGGCCTGGCCGATCGCGAGGTAGTCCAGGGTCCGCTCGTCCGCGCCGCCGGCCGCGGGCCGCGCGGCCCTGCGCCGCATCCGGTCGAAGCAGGCATTGATCACGATCCGGTGCAGCCACGTGGTGACGGCCGAGTCGCCGCGGAAGCCTCCGGCCCGGCGGAACGCGGAGATCATCGCGTCCTGCAGCGCGTCGGCGGCCTCTTCCGGGTCGGACAGGGTGCGAACGGCCACGGCCCAGAGCCGGTCACGATGACGCAGGAACAGCCGGCCGAAGGCGTCCGGGTCGCCTGCCGCGGACCGGCGTACCAACTCCGCGTCGGGCGGGTCATCGGCGGACGCGAACGGCTCCGGCAGGGCGCGTCCCGCCTGGGTGCCGCCAGCCTCGTGGTGTTCCGTCGCCGTCCCCTCCCGTCGCGGTCCCGGCGCCAGAGCTCAGCCCAGTGCGGTTCCCTTCACCACAATGTTGTAGATGTCCGCCTGGTACCTGTTGGGCTGGCCGGCCATTGGCGGCAACTTGGTGAACCAGATCAGAACATACAGCCCGCTGGCCCTGCTGCTGACCGGGAACGTCACCGTCCCGCCCACGTCGGTCAGCTGGGAGACGGTGGTCAGGGAGTTGGCGAATGACTGGTCGGCGGCCGCCTGGGCCTGGGTGGTGTTGTTCGACGGCGGCGGCAACGGCGCGGCCGGGGTGCCGATCCTGATCTGGACGTTGGCCCCGGGGATGCTCCCGAACGTGACCGTGACCGAACTCAGCCTGACCGTGCGGCCCATGTCGAGGATGAGCCCGGACCCCTGCTGAAGACCGCCGAAGACCGGGTTGCCGATGTAGTAGTGGGTCTGCCATTCGGTGGCGGGATTGCCGTCGATGGCCAGGTTCGCGCCGTTGTTGTTCTCCTCCAGGCCCTGGGCGCTGACCGGCGTGAGGATCGACACCGACGGGGCGGTCGCGTGGGAGGCGGCATGATGGGTCACGGTGCTGGGCGTCCGATGGCCGCCGTTCAGCGAACGGAACGCGACCAGCCCCACGCCGACCACGACGGCCACCGCGACGATCGCGATCACCCCGGTCCGCAGCCGGCCCGACCCCGGTCGTCGGCCGAACTCCGCGTCCCGGCCCGGCGGCTGGCCGGGCGGCGGGCGTCCCTCTGGCGCCCAGTACTCGGGTTCCCGCTCGCCGGGCGACCAGTATCCGGCGTCCCGGGCCGGACGCGGGCTCGGCCGGCGGGTATCGGTCCGTGACCGCGAAGTCCGCGGCAGCTGCGGGATCGGAGCCGGCGGGATGGCGGCGTGCAGCGCCGACGCCAGCTGGGCCGGGGTGGTGAGCGGGAAGAGTCCGTCCTGGTCCCGTTGCAACATCGCCTGGCTGGTGATGTCGTCGAGCGCGGCGGGCACGCCCGCCCTGACCTGCCGCGGGCTGCAGGGCAGGCCGTCGGCAAGCGGAGCCGGGGGCAGGCTGGGGCAGTCGGGGCCCGGCCAGTGCCCGGTCAGCGCCGCGTAGAGCAGCATGCCCAGGCGGTAGGTGTCGGCGAGCGCCGGATCCTCGGCGGTCGCACCGGCCAGGGCCGCGTCGATGCCGAGACCGGTGATCTTCACGCCGCCCCCGGCAGTCCAGCGCAGGCGGTCCGGGGACAGGCACAGGTGAGCCAGGCCCGCGGCGTGCGCCGCGGACATGGCCTCGGCCGCCTCGGCGATGATCCGCGCGCCGCGCGCCGCGTCGAGCGGGCCCGAGGCCAGCATGTCGTCGAGCGAATCGCCGGCCGCCCACTCCATCACGATGTAGGCGTGATCCCAGTCGTCCTCGACATCGAATACCTGTGCGAACCGGGAGTCGCTCAGCCGGCTGGCCGCCCGGGCCGCGGTAACCACCTCGCGCAGGCTCGGCAAGCCCGGCGCGAACGTCAGCACGGTCACCGCGCGGGCCAGCGTCTCGTCAATGGCCTTCCAGGCAACCCAGCCCGCAGCCGCGGCGACCCGGTCTTCGAGCCGGTACCGGCCGCCGAGCCGCGTTCCCGGCTCAGACGTAAAGGTACTCACATATCTGCGACGAGCGGAGCGGCTCCCGAGCCTCCCTCCTGGCCCCGTAGGTGATGAACCGGACGAGGTATGAGCATCATGCTGTACAACATGCTAGGCCGCGGACCGCCCCGCGACAGTCTCGCGCAAGCTAGCATCGCAAACCGTTACCACCCAGAGATGTCGGGGCCGCCAACTGGCCCGGGCACACCCGCCCGATTGCCGCCACCCGGCCCCCTTCCGTAGCGTTCAGTGAAACCTGGCTCGTAGCGACGCCGTGGCCTCGTCCAGTTCGGCGACGCCGAAGGCCTTCGCGAACAGGACGTAAAGCAGCAGCGCCCCGCTGCCGCCAACCGCGACGGTGACCAGCGCGGCGAGTCTCCCGCCGGAGGTGACCCCGCCGACCATGACCGCCACGGCCAGGGCGAAAATCGCCGCGGGGACGGCCGCCAGGTGCATCCGCACCAGCCCGGATCGGACCGTGTAGCCGTCCAGGCCGCCGATCCGGCGGCTGAGCACCCGCCACGCGACCACGGTCCCGGTCAGGCTGGCCAGGCCGAAGCCTGCGCCCAGGCCCGCGACCACGCGCTGCGGCGGCAGAACGGCCAGCGCGATCACGTTGGTCAGTATGTTGATCACCATCGTGATCACGCTGATCAGGGCGGGGGTACGGCTGTCGTGCATCGCGTAGAACACCCGCAGCAGCAGCTGGAACAGGGTGAAGGGGAGCAGGCCGAGCGAAAAGACCGCGAAGATCTCGCCCACGTAGCGGGCGCTGGCGATCGAGGTGCTGCCATACCCGAAGACGCCCTCGGCCAGCGGCGCTCCGAGCACGGCCAGGATCAGCGCGGACGGCACCACGATCACCGAGGCGAGCCGTGCGGCGGTGGAGAAGTCCGAGGAGACCAGCCCGTACTTTCGCTCGGACGCGTGCGCGCTCATCCGCGGCAGCAGCGCCGTGATCACCGAGATGCCGACGATCGCGTAGGGCAACTGGAACAGCATGTAGGCGTTGCTGTAGGCGGCGACGCCGGCGCCCGCCCCCTGCGGGGACACCCGGGCCGCGGCGGCTCCCGCCGAGTTGGCCACCCGGGTGGTGACAAGGAAGGCGATCTGGGTGGTCAGCACGTAGCCGAACATCCAGCCGCTCATGTGGCCGATCTCGGAGACCTCGGCGCGCCGGAAGTCGCGCCGAGGGCGCCAGCGGAAGCCGACCCGGCGCAGCGACGGGATCAGCGCGACGGTCTGCAGCACGATGCCGAGCGTGGTCCCGATGCCCAGCAACTGGACCTGTGCGGGCGAGATGTTCTCAGGGGTGCGGTTCAGGCCGGCGGTCACCATGAAGCCCAGGCCGACCACGATGACGACCAGGTTGTTGATCACAGGCGTCCACATCGGCGCCGCGAAGCTGCCGCGCGCGTTCAGGATCGCCCCGGCCAGCGAGCTCACCCCGTAGAAGAAGATCTGCGGGATGAAGAAGTAGGCGAACAGCACGGTGAGGTGATAGGCGGCGGCGGTGCCGATGTTGCTCGCGTACACGCTCGCGATCGGCTGGGCGGCGAGCGTCGCGACCAGGGTGATCCCGCCGAGCGCGAGCACGCCGAGGGTGAAGATCCGCTGGTCGTAGGCCTCGCCCCGGTCGCGGTCCCGCTTGGCCGCGTTGACCAGCAACGGCACGACCACGCTGGTGAGGATGCCGCCCAGGGCCAGGTTGTAGACGATGTTCGGCAGCGTGTTGGCCAGGTTGTACGCGTTGCCCAGATCGTGGGTGCCTATCGCGTAGAGGAGGATGGCGGAGCGTACGAACCCGGTGACGCGGGAGGCGATGGTACCCACCGCCATGACGCTGCTGGAGCGCAGCAAGCTGGAATTCGCCGGGGCGGCGGCCTGGCCGGAGCCGCCGGCCGGGGCGTCCGGCACGGAACCTGACGTCCGCTCGAACCCGGGCAGCGCGGCGGCGCGAGCGGGGGCAGCGGGGTTCCAGGCGGCGGCTTGGGGCGGGGCGGCGGCG
>JASHUI010000623.1:0-3760 GCA_030040095.1 Streptosporangiaceae bacterium
CACCCGGACACACCAGGCCCCGGCCGTCGCGGCCAGGGCCGTCACGGCCACCGTGGCATCGTCGCGCTCGCCGACGGGGCGCGGCTCGCCGTCGGCGCCGGCCAGCAGCCGGCCGAGGAAGCTCTTGCGCGACGCGCCGACCAGCACGGGGAACCGGCGGCCGCCGAGGCGGGACACCTCCTCCAGCCGGGCCAGCAGGGTCCAGTTGTGCCCGGCCAGCTTGGCGAAGCCGATTCCGGGATCGACAATGATCATCGACGGGTCGACGCCGGCCGCGACGGCCGCGTCCACCCGCTGGGCGAGCTCGTCGCGGACCTCGTGCACGACGTCGTCGTACACCGCCCGGGCGTACATGTCGCTGCTGAAGCCGCGCCAGTGCGCGACCACGTAGGGCACGCGTGCCTCGGCCGCGAGCCGGGGCAGCCCCGGGTCGGCCAGCCCGCCGCTGATGTCGTTGACCAGCCGGGCCCCGGCGCCGATGGCGTGGGCGGCCACCGCGGTACGCATGGTGTCGATGCTGACCATGACCCCGGCCGCGGCCAGACCGGAGACGACCGGGCCTATCCTGCGCAACTCCTCCCCCTCGTCCACCCGGCCGGCCCCCGGGCGGGTGGACTCGCCGCCGACGTCGACGATGTCCGCGCCCTCGGCCGCCAGGCGCAGGCCATGGGAGACCGCCGCGGCAGGCTCGAGCCACGCGCCGCCGTCGGAGAAGGAGTCCGGGGTCACGTTGACCACGCCCATGACCAGGCACCTGCCTGGCCGGGGCAGCCCCGACGGCCATGGTGGCCCGGGCACGGTCGCGGGGCCCGCCTCACCGGTCATACGGGTCAATCTACGGTCTAGGCGGCGGCGCCGCTCCGCCGGCGTACGGCCCGCAGCTGCCGCCTGACCTTGCCGAGCCCGAGCTTGCGGGCCGCCCGGCGGGCTATCCGGCGCACCTCCACGGTGGGCCAGACCAGGAAGGCCTCGGCCTCGAGCGCGGCCACGCCGATCCTCGGGATGTCCCTGGTGCCGGTGTAGACGAAGAACCTCGGCTCCCATTCGGGGCAGAACTTCGCGTTGAACTTGTACAGCGACTCGATCTGGAACCACCGGGACAGGAACACGAGGATGCCGCGCCAGGCCCGCAGCACCGGCCCGGCGCCGATCCGCTCACCGCGCTCGAGCGCGGCGCGGAACATGGCGAAGTTGAGCGAAATGCGCTTGACCCCGAGGTCGTGTGCCTTCTTGATGGTCTCGACGATGAGGAAGTCGTTCAGGCCCGGCTGGGCCGCCCGGTCCCGGCGCATCAGGTCGAGCGACAGCCCGTCGTGCCCCCACGGCACGAAGTGCAGGATCGCCCTCAGCACGCCGTCCTCGGTGGCCGTGGCGATCACGCAATTCTCGTCGCCGCAGGCCCCGACGCGGCCGAGCGCCATCGAGAAGCCGCGCTCGGTCGGGCTGCCGCGCCAGGAGTCGGCCTGGCTGTTCAGCCGGTCGATCTCCGGCCGCGAGACGTCGCCGACCCGGCGGACCTCGGCCACGTAGCCGTGCCGGCCGACCCTGGTCACCATCTGCCGGACGTTCTTCATGGACCGGCCCTGCAGGCTGAAGTCGGCCACTTCGACGATGGCCTCGTCCCCGAGCTCCAGCGCGGTCAGGCTGCCCTCGCGGCACCAGGTCTTGGCGCCGAGCTCGCTGCAGCCGAGCACCGCCGGCACCCAGGCGTGCCGGGCCGCCTCGTCAAGGAACTCGTTGATCGCCCCGGGCCAGGCCTCGGGATCACCGATCGGATCGCCGCTGGCCAGCATGACCCCGGACAGCGCCCGGTAGCCGATGCACGCCTTGCCGGTTGGCGACCAGATGATGCTCTTGTCGGTCCGCAGCGCGAAATAGCCGAGCGAGTCCCGCTCCCCGTACCTGTCGAGCAGCTCCCTGATCCGGGCCGAGTCCGGCTGGCTCAGCCTGCCGTCGCCGCGTGCCGGGCGCAGGAACAGGTAACCCACGACGATCAGGGTGAACAGCCCGAGCCCGCCCATAAGGAACGAGAAGACGTCGCCGCGGGTCTCCGAGATGAAGTGCACCGGCCCGTTGAAGCCGATGATGCTGTAGACCACGGACTGCAGCCGCTGGGCCAGCGAGTAGTCGGCCACCAGGCCGTGGGTGAGCTCGATGTAGATGAAGCCGATGAGCACGTCGGCGACAGCCAGGCCGATGAGCGCCCACACCGCGCGCCACCTGGTGCGCGGGTCCCCGATCGCGTAGAACTCCTTGCGGTAGAACCACAGGACGCCGACGACCACCAGGGTGATGGCCAGGGGGACGATGAGGCGCCGGCCGGGCTGGATCGCGTGCAGCAGCACGCTGACACCCAGCAGCAGCATCACGGCTTCCCACGCGCGCCGCTTCCGCCGGCGCAGGGCGTGCGAGAGCATGAGCAGCATCAGGCCGATGATGACGTCGGCGACGCGGGGCACGATCGACAGCAGGCCTGGCGCGATCTCGGTCAGCTTGTGCAGCGGGTGCTTGAGGTGGCTGTACAGGACCCGGGTCCGGAAGCCCTCGATGATGTAGGCCAGGCCGAGCAGGAACGTGAGCAGGCTGGCGGTGAACGGCACCCAGCGTCGTTGGTGCCTGCGGTCCGGCGGCCGGCCTGCCTGCCCGCCGGCTGGCGCCGCCGCGGTCGATGACTGCTGCGCAGTCGATGGCTGCTCCGCGGCGCCGTGCTGGCGGGCGGCCCTTGCCTCTGCGCCCTGCACTGCACCGTCCATGACGAGTTCCGTAGGCTCTGACCCGCTGCTGTCAGTCATCTTGGACATGGTGATCGTGCCCCGGATCACGGGGCACCAGAGTAGTCATCGCCTCGGGGCGATGCGGGCAAACCCCTGAACACGGTAGCCAGCCTCTCCGCAGGCGGCCTGCATCGCCGCCCGGGCGGGCGATAACGCAGTCGCAGCCATAAGTCTAAGGTGCCTTTCAGCCATCTCTCAGACGCTCCAAGGGCCCGTCTGGTTCCGGTCAAGAAGATGTTCAGCGATGTCCCAGGACCAGGCTCATCGCTTCGGCTCGGGTCCGGTCGGAGTCGAGGAAGATCCCGCGTACCGCGGACGTCACGGTCTTGGCTCCAGGCTTACGCACCCCGCGCATCGACATGCACAGATGCTCGGCCTCTATCACCACCATAACGCCACGCGGCTCGAGTACGTTCATCAGCGCGTCGGCAATCTGGCTCGTCATCCGTTCTTGCACCTGAGGCCGCCTCGCATACACGTCGACCAGCCTGGCCAGCTTGGACAGCCCGGTGATCTGCCCCTTTTCGTTCGGTATGTAGCTGACGTGGGCCAGCCCGAAGAAGGGCGTCAGGTGATGCTCGCAGGTGCTGTACATCTCGATGTCGCGAACCAGGACCATCTCGTCGTGCCCGACGTCGAAGATCGTGGTGAGCACGTCCTCGGGCTGCTGCCGCAGCCCGGCGAACTGCTCGGCGTAGGACCTGGCCACCCGCGCGGGCGTGTCGAGCAGGCCTTCCCGGTCCGGGTCCTCGCCCACGGCCAGCAGGATCTCCCGCACCGCGCGTTCGATCCGGCCCAGGTCCATCCGGCCGGCGTCGTTCTGATCGGTCGGACTGGCCTGGTCGCTCAATGAAGCCCGCCCGCCGGCGGACCTGTGTCGGAACCCCCTGGCGCGCCGTCCTCGGGGCCCAGCGGCCCGCCGCCGTAGCTGCCGATCGGGCCTATCGAGCCCGGGCTGGCCTGGCCCGCGCCCCCGGGACCGAGCG
>JASHUI010000067.1:0-2507 GCA_030040095.1 Streptosporangiaceae bacterium
GCCGTGCCCCCGCAGCCCGCCGGCGACGGCGTCGCTGGCCCGGCCGAGCTCGCGGTAGCTGACCGCCAGTTCCCCGTCCAGCACCGCCGTGGCTTCCGGCAGTCGGCGGGCGACCGCGAGGACGCCCCTGGCCAGGCCGGTGGCCATCACGCCCCGCCCGCCGGCTGCCCGGACCGGGCCGGCTGCCCGTGCAGTGCCGGGGAGAAGAGGTCCAGCTCGGCGCGCAGCACCGCGGCCACCCGCCATATCTCGTCGGTCTCCAGAAGCTCCCAGTGATCGCGATGGGTGAACTCCACGACCAGCTCCCCGGGCGTGCGCGCAGCCCAGAAATCGCGTACCTCGCGCAGGAACCCCTCGTCCCGGTCCGCCGTCGACTGCAGCAGCACCAGGCGGGCGGCGCCCGGCCGCGCGAGGTAATCGCGCACGCTGAGGCGGTTGTGGTTGTAGATCCGGAAGTACTGCTCGATCTGCCTGTCCTCGATGCCCGGGTACATCCCGTTGAACTTGACCAGTTTGTCGCGGAACTCGGCCAGGTCGACCGGGGCGATCGCGGCCCGGTCGGCGGGGTCGTCGGTGCCGATCGTGTCGAGCAGGACCACCGACAGCGGCCGGTGGCCCGAGGCGGCCAGCAGCCGCCCCATCTCATAGGCCACGAGCCCGCCGTAGGACAGGCCGGTCAGCACCACCGTCCCGTCGTGCAGGTGCGCGGTCTGGCGCAGGTACGACTCGGCCATCGCCTCGACCGTGGGCAGGAACGTCTCTCCGGGGTTCACCCCCGGGGACTGGATGCCGTACACGCCGCACGATTCGGGCAGCACCTTGGCCAGCGACAGGTAGCAGAACGCGGTGCCCCCCGCCGGGTGCACGCAGATCACCCGCTCCCGGCCCGCGCCGGCCCGGAACTCGATCAGGTTGCTCGGCGGCAGGCCGGACGCGCCGCGGCGGAGCCGGCCGCCCATCGCCTCGATCGTCGGGTACAGCATGATGTCGCGCACCGGCAGCGTGATGCCGAACTCGGTGCCGATCGCGTGCGCCAGCTTGATCGCCGAGATCGACGTGCCGCCGACATCGAAGAAGCTGTCGCCGATCGAGATGTCGGGATGCAGCAGCAGCTGCTTCCACAGCCGGTACAGGGTGAGCTCGATCTGGTCGCGCGGGCTGGCCTGGTTGACCCGCAGGCGCTGCTGGGCCCGGGCCAGCCCGATCACCGCGGCCCGGTCGAGCTTGCCGTTCGGGGTGCACGGCAGCTCCGGCAGCTCGACGAACACCGCGGGGATCATGTAACCGGGCAGCCGCGGCGACAAGGTCTCCCGCCACTCGCTGGCCAGCAGCGGCGCGGCGTCGCCCCGGCTGACGGCGGCGACCAGGCGGGGCTCGCCATCGTCGTCGCGATCGACCAGCACGGCCGCGTCGGTGACGCCGGGCTCGGCCCGCAGCACCGCCTCGATCTCGCCCGGCTCGATCCGGAAGCCGCGCAGCTTGAGCTGGTCATCGCGGCGACCGAGGAACTCGATGTTCCCGTCCGGCAGGTACCGGGCAAGGTCACCGGTCCGGTACACGCGCTGGCCATGGGTAAACGGGTCGGGCACGAACCGCTGGGCGGTCGCGCCGGGCCGCCCGAGGTAGCCGCGGGCCACTCCCGCGCCGCCGATGTGGATCTCGCCGCTCACCCCGACCGGGACCGGCTCGCCGCGCTCATCGAGCAGGTAGATCTGGGTGTTGGCCAGCGGCTTGCCGATCGGGCACGGGCGTGCGGCGGGCCGCAGCGGCGCCACGTAAAGGGCGCAGTAGTCCGTCGCCTCGGTCGGCCCGTAGCCATACAGCACCCGCAGGCCGGGCAGCGCCGCCTCCACCCGGTGCAGGGCCAGTTCGGAACATGGTTCGGAGCCGACCAGCAGTTGCCGGAGCGCGAGCCCGGCCAGCCGCTCGGCCGGCGCCTCGTCGATCCACCGGACGAACGCGGGCGGCAGGTAGCACTGCGCGATCCGCCGGTCCCGCATCCAGCTGATCAGCGCCGCCGGGTCGCCGCGCAGCTCGTCGGGCACCACGTGCAGCGTCCCGCCGGTGGTGAGCGGCAGGAAGATCTCCTGGATGGACACATCGAAGCCGATGCTCGACCACATCATGGAAGGCTCGCCAGGCGGCGCGCCCACCTGCGCGACCCACTGGTCGAGCAGGTTGGTGACGCTGCCGTGGCTGACCGCGACGCCCTTCGGCCGCCCGGTGGAACCCGACGTGCAGATGACGTAGGCCAGGCTCGCCGGGTGCACCGGGACGCCGGGCGGATCGTCCCGGCCGCTCTCGCCGGCCACGGCCGCGAGCGGCAGCCAGCCGTCCGGTGGTGCCTCGGCGTCGCTCAACACCAGCGCGGGGCGGACGTCGGCGACCATTTCCGCGAGCCGTTCCGGCGGGGCCTGCGGGTCGAGCGGCAGGTAGGCGGCGCCGGCCTTGAGCACCCCGACGATCGCGATCGCGAGCCCCGGGCCGCGGCCCACGTGCAAGCCAGC
>JASHUI010000624.1:0-5167 GCA_030040095.1 Streptosporangiaceae bacterium
CGGGCCGGGCGGTGCGGGCGTGGCTGCCCGGCGAGCTTCGCGCGGTCACGCCGGGACCCGTGCGCCGCCAGCCCCTTCCCTGCCGGGCCCGGAGCCCGGGCCGGGTGGCTGGGGAGCCCGGGCAGAGGCTGAGGAGGTGCGCTGGGTGGCGATCAATGACGGGTTGCGTGGGATGGCCTTTCCGGCCAAGCCCGTCGCCGGGCTGACCGGGGCGCCCAGCCAGCCGTGATTTCCGTCATACTCGCGCTCCTGGCCGCGCTGGTGTTCGGCATCTCGTCGGTCGCCGAGCAGCGCGGCACCGGGCACGTCAAGGAGCGCGGGGCGCTGTCCCCGCGCCTCCTGCTCGACCTGGTGCGCGACCCGCTGTGGGTGACCGCCATCGGCGCGACCGTTCTCGGCTTCGTGCTGCAGGTCCTCGCGCTGAAGTACGGGCGGCTGGCGGTGGTGGAGCCGCTATTGATCTGCGACCTGATCTTCGCGGTTCTGATCAACTCGCAACTGCGGCACAAGCGCGATCCGATCATCTTCATCGGCTCCGGCATGTGCGTGGTCGGGGTGGCCGGCTTCCTCATCATCGGTCACCCGGCGGGCGGCAAGTCGACCGCCAGCGCCATCGTCCTGCTGCCGCTCGGGCTGGCGCTCCTCGTGCTGGTCGGGGGCTCTCTGCTCGTGGCCCAGCGGGACAGAAAGGAGCAGGCGCTCGCGTTCGCCCTGGCCACCGGCGTCTGCTACGGCGTCTCGGCCTTCCTGGTCAAGATCGTGACCGGAAACGGGCTGTCGCACCTGCTGACCACCTGGCCGCTCTACGCGCTGGCCGTGGTCGGGCCGATGGGATTCCTGCTGAACCAGAACGCCTTCCAGGAGAGCGGCGACCTCATCGCGCCGGTCCTGTCCATCATCACCGCGGCCGACCCGCTCATATCCATCGTGCTCGCCGCCATATTCCTGAGCGAGAGGCTGAACGGCAGCCCGGCGGGGATCGTGGGCCAGATCGTGTCGCTCTCGCTGATGGTAACCGGGATCGTGATCATCGCCCGGCACGCCCCGCAGGCCGTCACCCATCACGAGAAGAAGGCCGCTGCGGCCAGGGAGCAGGAGGTTGCCTCCCCGGCCGCCAATCCGCCGCAGTCACGCGGACATTCGTGACCATCACGGCAACGGGGCGCCGTGCACGGCCTGGGAGATGGTCCAGGCCGCGTTGACCAGGCCGATGTGGCTGAACGCCTGGGGGAAGTTCCCGATCGCCTCGCCGCTGTCCCGGTCGGCCTCCTCGGCCAGAAGGCCGACGTCGTTGACCGCCGCCGCGGCCCGTTCGAACGTCGCCGCGGCCTGATCCACCCGCCCGGCCAGCGCCTGGGCCTGCGCCAGCCAGAACGTGCACAGCACGAACGATCCCTCCGATCCGGCCAGGCCGTCGTGAGCCAGGTAGCGGTAGACCAGGCCGCGCTCGTCGGTCAGCCGGGCCGCCGTAGCGTCGATCGTCGCGAGCATCCGCGGGTCGTCGCCCGGCAGGAAGCCCGTGATGGCCAGCATGAGGCTGGACGCGTCCAGGTCGTCGCGGCCGAACGCCTGGGTGAAGGCGCCGGCCCGCTGGCTCCACGCATGCTCGAGGATGGCCGCCCGGATCTCGTCCCTCGCGCGGGACCAGTCCGCCACCCGGCGCTCCGCGCCGAGCTGGCGGGCCAGCGACACGGCCTGGTCGGCCGCGGCCCAGCACATGAGCTTGGAGTAAAGGAAATGGCGCGGCTCGCCGCGGATCTCCCAGATGCCCTGATCCTTCTCCTTCCAGCGGGCGATCGCGGTGTCCGCGGCCGAGGCCAGGAACCGCTGCGTGCCGCGGTCGAACTCGCCCAGCTGGCCGGCCAGCCGGTGGGCGGCGCCGAGCAGCTCGCCGTACACGTCGAGCTGGCGCTGGGTCCATGCCGCGTTGCCGACCCGGACCGGCTGGCTGGCCCGCCAGCCCGCCAGGTGCGGCAGCTCCCGCTCCGACAGGTCGCGCTCGCCCCCGATCCCGAACATGATCTGCAGGTCTCGCCCGCGCTCCAGTTCCGATGCTCCGGCGTCGGCCAGGAAGCTGAAGAACCGGCCGGCCTCGTCCGGGCAGGCCGCCACCCACAGCGCCGACATGGTCAGGGAGGCGTCACGCACCCAGGTGAAGCGGTAGTCCCAGTTGCGTGCCCCGCCGACCGCTTCCGGCAGCGAGGTGGTAGGCGCCGCGACGATGGCGCCGGTCGGATAGAACGTCAGCGCCTGGAGCACCCGGCCGGACCCGTGCACCAGGTCTCGCCACGGGCCATCGTAGGCCTGGTGGATGGCCGACCATGAGCGCCATCCCGCCTGGGTGCCGTCGAGCCAGGCGGTGATCTTTTCGGCGTCCCAGGCCTCCAGCGCCAGTGTCGACCGCGACGCGTGCTGCAGCGCGAAGCTCACGGTCTGGCCGGCCGCGAGGTGCACGCGCGCGGTGGCGGTCGCCCGGGCGACCCGGAATTCGACCGGCCCGGACAGGACCAGCCGGTCGGCCCCGCCCCGGGCGGCCAGGCCACCGGGGATCGGGTCAAGAATCGGATGAACCAAGCCGTACTCCGGTCGCGGAGCGTAGCTGATCACGAAATCGACCTCGCCGCCCACGCAGGAGAGGCGGCGCAGCAGCGCGCCCGGCGACCCGGCGCCCAGGTGGTGGCCCCGGTCGTCGAGGCCGACCGCCAGGGCGTCGGTCAGCACCGCGGTGCCGGAGCCCGACCGGAAGGTGGTCTCCAGGACCATCGTCTGGGGGAGGTAGCCGCGGCTGGTCTCGAACCCGCCGGCCGGATGGATCGCGAAATGCCCGGCGCGCTCGTCCAGGATGCGGGCGAAGAACGCCGGGGAGTCGAACCGGGGACAGCACAGCCAGTCCACCGAGCCGCGCCGGCTGACCAGCGCGGCGGAACGGCAGTCCGACAGCAGCGCATAGTCGCCGATCGGCAGGCCGCTCACCGGATCCGGGCCAGCAGCCAGAACGCGGCGCCGGTGCCAGCGCCGTACGCCAGGTGCCCGTCCAGGTCCCGGGCCAGGGTCGCCGCGTCGTAGTCCCAGATCGGCTTGTACAGCCCGGCCTCGGGCAGCACGAGGTAGCTCAGGACCCAGACCGCGGCGCCGAACGGCAGGCCGTAGAGCGGGCGCGGCCTGCGCAGCGAGCCGGCCACGATGCCGTAGCCCGCCGCCATCGCGCAGCCGTACGACCAGTGCGCGACCGTGCTGATCAGCCAGGCCCACCGGCCGGGGATCGGCTTGCGGGTGAGGCCCTCCACGACCCGCTTGGTGACCAGGCCGGGATCGGTGGCCTGCTTCCAGCCCTCGACCGGCGCGAATTCCCACGCGAGCGGGGAATCCCTGCCGCCGCCGCGCCGGTACAGCAGGTACCGGACGGCGTCCATGCTCGCCGTGCCCACCGCCCCGGCCAGGGCGCCCGACACCACGGCGGCCAGCGGCGTCATCTGGTATTCCGGGCGATCTATCCCCTGATTCATGGCACCCCGCCATCCCCGTCCTGGCAGTACCCAGGCAGTTATCCCCCACCAGCCCGGCCACGACCCGCGCCCGGGCCCACCCGGCCACGGGCAGCGGGGTCCTCGACCCGGATACTTGGTGGGTCGATGCGATCGCTGCGGCAGGAAGGGGGCGGCCGATGCTGGTGCGCGCCGTACTCATGACGGCCACCGGCGGGCCTGATGTGCTCAAGCTCGCGGAGATCCCCGAGCCCGAAGCCCCCGCCGGGCACGGGGTCCGGGTCCGGCTGCGGGCGGCCGGGGTCAACCCCGTCGACTGCAAGCTGCGGGCCGGCGGGACGATCGGCGGATCGCTGCCGGCCATCCTTGGCTGGGATGGCGCGGGCGTGGTCGAAGAAACCGGACCGGCCGTGTCCCGGGTGAGCCCGGGCGACGAGGTGTACTTCTGCAACGGCGGTTTCGGGCCCACCCCGGGCACGTACCAGGAGCTGATGGTCGTCGACGAGCGCTACCTGGCCCGCAAGCCGGAGCGGCTGTCGTTCGCCGAGGCGGCCGCGGCCCCGCTGGTCACGATCACCGCATGGGAGGCCCAGCGGGAGCGGGCTCGCGTGCATCAGGGCCAGTTCGCCCTGGTGCAGGCCGGCGCCGGCGGGGTCGGCCACATGTCCGTGCAGATCGCCCGGCTGGCCGGGGCCCGGGTGGCGACGACCGTGACCGCGGGGCCGAAGGCCGAGTTGGCCGCCTCGCTCGGCGCGGAGCTGTGCATCGACTACACCCGCGAGGACGTCGGCGAGAAGCTGCGCGCCTGGACCCGCATGGACGGCGCGGACGTGGTCCACGACACGGTCGGCGGCCGGACCTTCACCGCGTGCTTCTCGCTCGTGCGCCCCTACGGGGACCTGGTCTCCAACGTCGAGAGCCCGTGGGAGGACGCGGCGATCCAGGCCATGCACGAGAGGAACCTGCGCGTCTCGTTCACCTGGATGCCGGCGCCGTCGGTCTTCGGCTGGCCGGCCGAGCGAGAGCGCCAGCGCGCGATACTCGAGCAGGCGGCAACGCACTTCGACGCCGGTGACCTGCGGGTCCAGGTCGGCGCCACGTTCCCGCTCGAGCAGGCCGCGGACGCGCACCGGGCGGTCGAGTCCGGTCAGATCACCGGCAAGACCGTGCTCATCATCGACTGAGCCCGGGATTACTGGCCAAGCCCAGGGTCAGCCGTCTCTCAGGCTGGCGACCAGCGCATCCGACTGCTCGACGGTGAACGGCCCGGCGAGGTTCGGCATCGGCTGGACCCGGCTGCCCCCGGCCAGGAACACCACCTTGTCGGTCAGGCAGGCGCGCAAGTCCGGATGCCGCTCGGCGATCGCGATCTGCTGGCGCAGCATCTCCTCGCGCTTGGCCATCAGGTTCGGCATGACCTTCTCGTTCATCGTGGTCTGCACCTTGCGGCCGATCTGCCGGCCGATGAACCTGGCGGCCATGCCGAAAGCGGCACCGGCGATGTCATCGCCGATGGCGTCGCCGATCGATTCGCCGATCGAGCTGTCACCGAACGGACCCCCGCCGCCCTGCCAGCCGCGGGGCCGGCCGGAACGCGGCTGACGCCCCCAGCCCGGCTGCGGCCCGCCACCATACCCGGGCTGCGCCCCGTACCCCGGCTGCGCACCGTACCCCGGTTGCGG